>NZ_SOHC01000035.1:0-72971 GCF_004403955.1 Cryobacterium sp. TMT1-2-1 | reverse complement strand
GGGGTGCCCGCCGCAGGGTCAGCCGACCCGCCGGCAGCGCTGGCCGCCGCTGCCGCGACGAGTCGCTCGAGGGTGCGCGCCCACGCCTCGTTGGTGACCAGCTCGCCCGCCGCCGGAACGCGCCCGCCCGGCATCCACCGCTCGGCGGAGCTCGGCCAGTGCTCGGTGAACAGGTCGGCGACGGCGGCTATTGTGGCCGAGACGCGGGGCAGCATCGGATGCCCCCGCCGGGCGTAGCCGATGGCGAACTCCAGCACCGGCTCCAGCTCCCAGGTGCCGTGGTCGCGCAGCAGCAGCAGCCAGGCGTCGACGGCCGCCGGAACAGCGGCGGCCAGCGCCCCCGCCCCCGGTACCAGTTCGAGGCCCTCCGCCAGGTAGTGCTCCGGGGTCGCGGCGGCGGGGGCCGGGCCCTGCCCCATCAGCACGATCGGGGCATCCGGATGCTCGGCGGTCGCGAAGATCCCGGTCATGTCGCCGCCCGGCCCGTTCAGGTGCGGCTCGACGACGTGCAGCACGAACGCACCGGCGACCGCCGCGTCGAAGGCGTTGCCGCCGCGCTCGAGCACGGCCTGCGCCGAGGCCGTCGCCAGCCAGTGCGTCGAGGCGGTCATGCCGAACGTGCCCTGCAGGGTTGGACGGGTGGTGAAGGAGTTCGCGGGAGTGTACGTCACAGGCCCACTCTGACAGAGCTCGGCGCTGGCTGCTCCCATGCAAGACTGCCCACAAGGCTGAATTGCGGACAACGTACCTTCGTTTCGAGAATGAAGGTACTTTCTCCGCAACTCAAACCGGCGACGAGACAGGGATGCCATGGCTGCGCACACACAGGCGGAGATCGAGCGAAAATACGACGTGGATGCCGCGGCCTCCGTGCCCGACCTCACCGCCGCAGACGGCATCGCCGCGGCCCGGCAGCTCGAACCGGTCACACTCACGGCGGTGTACTTCGACACCGCGAACCTCGACCTGGCCGCGCACCGGATGATCCTGCGCCGGCGCGAGGGCGGCCCCGACGAGGGCTGGCACATCAAGAAGCCCGCGAAGGAGGGCCGCACCGAGCTGCACTGGCCGCTGGGCAGCGGCACCACCATCCCCGACGAGGTGCTCGACCCCGTGCGCGCCATCGTGCGCGACCGGGCGCTGTCCCCGCTGGCCCGCATCAACACCGTGCGCACCGCAGTGCACCTGCTGGACGAGCGGGGCGAGGCCGTGGCCGAGCTGGCCGATGACGTCGTGTCGGCGTCGGATGCCCGCGGCGGGACGCTCCGCACCTGGCGCGAGTGGGAGGTCGAGCTGCTCCCGGCCGCCCCCGACACGAAGAAGGCACGCAGCAGGCTCCTCGACGCGATCGAACGGGTCCTGCTCGAGGCCGGGGCGACCCCCTCGTCCAGCGTCGCCAAGGTCGCGCAGGCACTCGGGGCCGAGTCCCTCACCGACGTCGTGCCCGGGATCGGCGCGGTGGCCGACGCAATTGCCGGGACCGCGGCATCCGTCGTCGTCGCCGCCGTGCGCAGGCTGACCGCCGCGCTCGAGAACGCCGATCCCGCCGTGCGCGCGGACCAGCCCGATGCCGTGCACCAGATGCGCCGGGCCGTGCGCCGGCTCAGCAACGTGCTCGCCGGCAACGGCCGCCTGTTCGACGCGGAGGCGGTCCGGGCGCTGCGGGACGGCCTCGCCTGGCTCGGCGGCTCGCTCGGGGATGCGCGCGACGCCGAGGTGAGCGGCAAGCGAGCGGTGCGGGAACTCGACGCCGTCCCGGCGCACCCCTCCGACGCCGCCGTGCAGGCCCGCCTCGTGGCCGATGCCCGCCGCGGATACACCGAGGCGCACCAGCGCGTGCGCCGGCTGATGTCGAGCCCACGGTACTACCGGCTGCTCGACGCCCTCGACGACTTCGCCGCGCGCCCGCCGCTGACCAAACGGTGGTCCCATCCCGCGGTCAAGGAAATCCGGCGGCAGCTGCGCCGGGACATCGCCCGGCTGCGCACCCGAGCGCGGAGGGCAGCGGCGGCCGGGCCGGTCGACCGCGAAGCCGCCCTGCACGACGTGCGCAAGGCCGTGCGGCGCCTGCGGAATGCCGTCGATGCTGTGCGCCCCGAGGCGGCCGCCGTGCTCGGCGCGAAGAAAGGCCGCGCCCTCCGCCGGATCTCGGCCGCGGCCAAGCCGATCGAGACGTCCCTCGGCGAGCGGCACGACCTGGTGCTCTTCGCGGGGCAGCTCGAGTTCGCCTCCGCGAGCGCCAACGAGGCGGGCGAGGAGACCTTCGTCTACGGGATGCTCACCGCGCGCGCGGCGAGCGAGCTCGGCGCGCCGCCCGCGGACCTCGACTCGTCGGTGCGGCGCATCGCGCGGCTCGCCCGCACCTTCTGACCCGCACGCACGCTCCAGTCCGCACTGAGTCGCGGACAAAGTACCTTCGTTTTCGAATTGAAGGTACTTTGTCCGCAACTCAGCGGGCGGAGGCGGGCAGCGCGCCTTCCCCCGACGGATGCGCGCCGGCCGCGTCGATCATCCAGGCGTAGTTGAACGCGGCCTCGCGCCAGGCGTTGTACCGTCCAGAGACGCCGCCGTGCCCCGCCGACATCTCGGTCTTGAGCAGGGCATCCGCCCCCACCTCGCGCAGCCTGGCCACCCACTTGGCGGGCTCGACGTAGAGCACCCGGGTGTCGTTCAGGCTGGTGACGGCCAGGATGCGCGGGTAGTGCGTCGCGTGCACGTTCTCCACCGGGGAATACGTGCCCATGTAGGCATATACCTCCGGATCGTGCAGCGGGTCGCCCCACTCGTCCCATTCGATCACCGTCAGCGGCAGCGACGGGTCGAGGATCGACGTGACCGGGTCGACGAACGGCACGCCGGCGAGGATGCCCGAGAACAGCTTCGGCGCCATGTTCGCCACCGCGCCCATCAGCAGGCCGCCCGCGCTGTGGCCCTCGGCGACGAGCCGGTCGGGCGAGCTGTACCCGCAGTCGATCAGGTGCGTCGCGCACTCGATGAAGTCCGTGAAGGAGTTGCGCTTGTGCAGCTTCTTGCCGTGCTCGTACCAGAGCCGGCCGAGCTCGCCGCCGCCGCGCACG
The DNA here is from genome assembly GCF_004403955.1 of Cryobacterium sp. TMT1-2-1. Classification (NCBI taxonomy): domain Bacteria; kingdom Bacillati; phylum Actinomycetota; class Actinomycetes; order Micrococcales; family Microbacteriaceae; genus Cryobacterium; species Cryobacterium sp. TMT1-2-1. Next base: position 69,894 of record NZ_SOHC01000035.1, on the reverse strand, counting down.
TGGGCGACCGCGAAGATCATCCCGCGGTCGAGGAGGCTGAGCCGGGAGATGCTGAAGCCGGGGTCGATGCTGTGCTCGTACGAGCCGTAGCCGTAGAGCACCGTCGGCGCCGGTTCGCCCGGGGTCACGAGGTCCTTGCGGTAGACGAGGGAGATCGGGATGCGCGTGCCGTCGTCCGCGACGGCCCACTCCCGGCGTTGCTCGAACAGGGTCGGGTCGTAGAGTCCGAGCACCGGCTGCTGCTTGAGCAGGCGCAGCTCGCCCGTGGCGACGACGTGGTCGTACACCGTCGACGGCGTCACGAAGCTCGTGTAGACCAGGCGGATCGTCGGCTGGTCCCACTCCGGGTTGCCGGCCACGCCCACCGTGTACAGCGGCTCGGTGAACTTCAGCTCGGTTAGGCCGCCGTCGTCGTGGTCGTGCTCGTCGTGCCGGGCAACCGCCACCCGCGCGAGCCCCTCCTTGCGGTACTCGATCACGATGAAATCGCGGAACGCGTCGACGCCCTCGAGACGGATCCGCTCGCTGTGCGGAAGCACCACCCGCCTCGCGCCTTGCGGGTCGGATGCCGCGACGCTGACGAGCTCGAAGTTGACCGCCTTGTGACCTTCCGGGCCGCCGTTGTGCACGATCAGCAGCCGGTCTGTGCCGCCGAGCACGGCGTGCTCCACGTCGTATTCGACGCCCTCCTGCCGCGGCCAGACCACGACGAACTCGCCGGTCGGGTCGGCGGCGTCGAGCAGCCGGGTCTCGCTGGTCACGCTCGAGCCGGCTTCGATGACGAGGTACCTGCGGCTGCGGGTGCGCCCGACGCCCACCCAGAAGCGCTCGTCGGGCTCGTGGAAGACGTTCACGTCGGCGGATACCGCGGTGCCGAGCTCGTGCCGCCACACGGTGTCCGGCCGCCAGGCATCGTCGACCGTCGTGTAGAACAGGTAGCGCCCGCTCGGGTCGAACATGGCGCCCTCTGACGTGTTCGGAATCTCGTCCGGCAGGTTCGCACCCACCGCGGTGCCCACCGCTGCGCCTCCCGCCGCTCCCGCGGCGATCGCCCGCACCCGGATCGTGTACCGCTCGTCGCCCTCGGTGTCGACGGCGTAGAGCAGCAGGGTGCCGTCGGTGCTGATGTCGAAGCTGCCGATCGCGAAGAAGTCGTGGCCGGCCGCCTCCACGTTGTCGTCGAGGAGCACCTGCTCGCCGGGCAGCCCCGCCCCGCCCGAGCCAACGTCGCCCGAGCCAACCTCGCAGCCCGAGCCTGCCCCGCCGCCCGAGGCTGCCCCGCCCCCCGCCAGCACCGGCGGAGCCCAGTCGTCCGAGTCCGAGATCGGCGCCCGGCAGTGGATGCCGTACTCCTGCCCCTCCACCGTCCGGGTGTAATACCACCAGCCGCCGCGGCGCACGGGAACGCTGAGGTCGGTTTCCAGAGTGCGGCCCTTGATCTCCTCGAAGATCTGCTCCTGCAGCAGTTCGAGGTGAGCAGTGCGGGCATCCGTGAAGGCGTTCTCCGACTCGAGGTGCGCCACCACCTCCGGGCTCTCCTTCTCGCGCAGCCACTCGTAGTTGTCCACGTACACGTCATTGTGGTGGGTACGCGGCTGGGGCTTTTTCGCGGCGGCAGGAGGAATGTTCATGAGCCCCAGCGTACGTCGCCGAGGCCCGAGGAGGTGTCGGGCTGCTAGCGCCAGGGCGTCGCGTCGACCTGGATCGCCACGACGTAGAGGTGCCGGCCCAGCTCGATCTTCTCCACCTCGTACACCCGCACCCGGGTCTGCGGGTTCGTGTCGGCCGGTCTGCCGACGCCGATGCCGTAGGTGACGTATCCCTCGAAGTCGCCGGCGGAGGCGTACCGGGTGATCGCCGGGTAGCCGATGACGGGCGCCGGCGCCGAGACGATGCTCGAGGTGCCGTTTTCAAGGTGGGCCTGGGCCGTTCGGAAGACCACCCGGAGGATCGACTGGCTGCCCGGCATCGGGATGTTCGCCCCGCTGCCGTCGGCGATGAGCTTCGGCACGTACTCGATGTCGTAGCTCGGGAAGCCGCTCTGGAACCGGAAACTCATTTGGTCATACGGCGGGTTGTCCGACGGATGCGTGCCCGCGGCGATCGAATACAGGTACGGCAGCGGCGGCGCGGGCGGCCCCGCGATCGGCACCGGGAACTCGTGCTCCACCCGATAGGGCTCGCCGGGACCGGGCCAGCCCCAGTCCTGCACGATGCGTGAACTGATCACGCGGTCGCCCGAGTTCGGAGGCGCCGGCTCGTCGTCCGGCGGGGGAGTGGTCGTCGGCGTCGGCGCGGACGAGCCCGACGGGGACGGGGACGGCGAAGGCGAAGGCGACGGGGTGGCGGTGGCCGTCGATGGGGAGGTGCTCTGCCCGGGAATCGGCGCCGGCGTCGTGCAGGCGGTGAGGAGGAAAACCAGCGGCAGCAGCACCAGCGGTGCCAGCCGGCGAGGTGCCGTCTGGGCGGCGCGGCCTGCCGAACGGTGTGCACAACCGAGTCTCATCAGGTCCCCAATCGATTGCGTCCCGACCCCTCAATCGCAGTCTGGCCCCGGCGCGACTGCCGCACAAGGCGGGCACTCAGCGCCCGGCGCCCTCCGCAGCCTGGAGCGCAGTGGCCGGCAACGGGCGCCCGGCCAGCCAGAGGTCGAGTTCGGCCGCGGGTACCGGCCTCGACAGGTGGAAGCCCTGGGCGTGGTCGCAACCGTAGCCGACCAGCTCGTCGTAGGCGGCGGCATCCTCGACCCCCTCCGCGACCATGCGCAGGCCGAGGCTGTGGGCGAGGTTGATCGCCCCGGCGACCAGGGCGGCGGCCCGGGGATCGCCGGACATCGGCATGACGAAGGACCGGTCGAGCTTGAGCTCGTCGATCGGAAGTTCCCGCAGGTAGGCCAGCGAGCTGTAGCCGGTGCCGAAATCGTCGATGGCGATCCGGATGCCGCCGCCCCGGAGCCTGGTCAGGATCGTGCGGGCCTTGTCCCGGTCGGCCATGAGGAACTCCTCGGTGATCTCGAGCATCAGGGCCTGCGGCGGCAGGGCGCGCGCCTCGACCATCGCGATGATCCGCTCGGGGAGCTCGGCGTTTTTCAGGGAGCTGGCGGAGAGGTTGACCGAGACCGTGAGCGGGGTGCCCTGTTCCTGCCAGCGTGCGGCCTGGTCCAGTGCCTGCCCGAGCACGAGGCAGGTCAGCTCGGGCATGAGCCCGGCCTCCTCGACCAGGCCGAGGAAAGCATCCGGGTAGAGCAGACCGCGGGCGGGGTGGTTCCACCGCACGAGGGCCTCCGCGCCGTGCACGGCGCCGGTGGCGAGGTCGACCTTGGGCTGGTAGTGCAGGATCAGTTCGTCGGTGCTGAGGGCGGTGCGCAGGTCCTCGAGGGTGCGCAGCCGGTTGTCGCCGTGGGTGTCATCGTCGCTGACGTAGACGTGGTGCCCGCTGCGGGCATCCTTGGCCCGGTACATCGCCAGGTCGGCCCGGCGCAGCAGGGTGCCGAGATCGGTGCCCTGGTCGGGGAACAGGGCAACCCCGATGCTGACGTCGACGGTGAGGGCGATGCCGGCGAGGGTGAACGGCTCCGCGAGCGCCTCCTGCAGCCCGACGGCGACGGCCACCGAGCGGAGGTACCCGGTGTCGTCGAGCAGGACCGCGAACTCGTCTCCGCCCAGGCGCGCGAGCAGGTCGCTGCCGCGCAGGTGGCTGGACAACCGCTGGCCTACCTGCACGAGCAGCTCGTCGCCGACGTCGTGGCCGAGGCTGTCGTTGACCTCCTTGAACCGGTCGAGGTCGAGCAGCAGCAGCGCGCGGGGGCGGTCCGGAGCCGCGACCAGGCGCACCGGGACCTCCGCATAGAGCCGGCGTCGGTTCGGCAGCCCGGTCAGCTCGTCGGTTCCGGCCTGACGCCGCAGCAGCCGTTGCCGGAAGATCAGCGGGACGGCAGCCAGGCCCATCGTGCCGCTGGCCAGCACCAGGGCGAGCACCGACAGGGGGATTCGGCTGCCCAGGATGAGGACGCCCAGTGCGGCGAGCACCGCGACGGCGGGCACGGCGAGGGCCGGGGTGGATGCGGACGTTCGGCCGTGGCTTCCCCGGCGAACCGTGCCCTCAACCCACAGGGTGATCAGCGCCAGCCCGATCGGCCAGCTCGCGTCCAGCAGGGTCCCGACGGCGTAACGCCCCTCGAGTTCGAGGAGGGCATAGGCGACGTCGGCGGCCGCGTAGACGAACAGGCCCAGCACCAGGAGGCCCCACCGGCGGCCGATATCGAGGCCGTGGGTCGCGGCAATCCCGACGACCGCGGCCACGAGGAGCAGGTCGAACAGGGGATAGGCGACCGCGACGGCGACGGCCAGGGCAGACGGACCGGCCGCGGCGGAAACCAGGATCGGGCCGAGCAGCACGGCCAGCACCGCGGCCGCGCCGAGAGAACCGACGGCTCCATCCAGGACGACCGGCCACGCCAGCCCGCGTGCCTCACGCCGCACCAGCGAGGCCAGGGCGGCCAACATCAGCGGGTAGAACAGCAGGTAGCCGACATCGGCCCAGGAGGGGAACGGGGCCGCCGCGGCGCCGTCGAGCGCGAGCACGTAATACGTCTCGCCGAGCGCCGACGAGGTGACGGCCGCCGCGGCGAGGAGGATCTCGGGCCGCCGGAATCGGGTGCGGAGCGAGGCCAGCCAGAAGACGGCAACGGGCACCCACTGGGTGAGCAACGCCAGAACGCCGTCGACGAGAAAGCTGAATCCGTCGCCATGCAGCACGAGTCCGCCGATGTACGCCCCGAGCAGGATGCCCATGGCCCAGACCAGCCCGGTGTTCACGTGGGCGGCAGCGCGTGCCCGTGCGCGGGGGTGGGTGAGGCGGAAGGTAGAGAGCACTGAAGATCCTTGTGTTACGCCCCGCGTCCAGCCCCCTGGTTCGCCCGAGCCTATCTCGGCTTGAGGGCGGAACCGGGGCGCGACACCGTGCGGGCATCGGCGAATATCGGACAAACCGGATCGCGGCTAGACGGCGAGCGCGGCCTCGGCGCGGCCGGCCAGCCAGCGCTCCAGATCGGCGGCGGGGATGGGCCGGGACAGGTGGAAACCCTGGGCGTGGTCGCAGCCGAAACCGACCAGTCGGTCGTAGGTTGCGGCATCCTCAACGCCTTCGGCCACCATGCGCAGGCCGAGGCTGTGGGCGAGGTGGATTGTGGAGGCGACCAGGGCGGCGGCCCGGGGATCGCCGGCCATCGGCATCACGAAGGAGCGGTCGAGCTTCAGCTCGTCGATGGGCAGGTCGCGCAGGTAGGCCAGCGAGCTGTAGCCGGTGCCGAAATCGTCGATGGCGATCTGGATGCCGGCGTCTCGCAGCCTGGTCAGGATCGCCTTGCCCCGGCCTCGGTCGGCCATCAGGAAGTCCTCGGTGATCTCCAGCGCCAGGGCGGAGGTCTCCAGGCCGCGCTCGTCGACCATGGAGGCAACCCGTTCGGGCAGGTCGGCGTCCATCAGCGAACTGGCGGAGAGGTTCACGGCGACGGTCAGGGGCGTCTCCCGGACCTGCCAGATCGCCGCCTGGTCGAGGGCTTTCCGCAGCACGAGGTTCGTCATCTCGCGCATGAGCCCGGCCTCTTCGACGAGCTCGAGGAACGCGTCGGGATAGAGCAGGCCGCGCACCGGGTGATGCCAGCGCACCAGCGCCTCGACGCCGTGCACCTCGCCGGTGTCGAGGTCGACCTTGGGCTGGTAATGCAGCACCAGCTCATCGCGGGACAGGGCGGTTCGCAGCTCCTGCAGCGTGCGCAGCCGGTCGTCTCCGTGGCGATCGTCCGCGCTGACGAACACGTGGTGCCCGGTGCGCGCTCCCTTCGCCTTGTACATGGCCATGTCCGCCCGGCGCAGCAGCGCGCGGAAATCCTTGCCCTGGTCCGGGTACAGCGCGATCCCGATGCTGACGTCCGTCTGAACCGCGATGCCGGCGAGGGTGAAGGGCGCAGCGAGCAGCCCGTGGAGAGTGGTGGCGACGGCGACCGCCCGGTCGGAGCCCGCGTCGTCGAGAAGGATGGCGAACTCGTCTCCGCCCAGCCTCGCCAGCAGGTCCCCGGCGCCCAGGTGCCCGGACAATCGCTGACCGACCTGAACAAGCAGCCGGTCCCCGATGTCGTGGCCGAGGCTGTCGTTGACCTCCTTGAACCGGTCGAGGTCCAGCAGCAGGAGCGCGCTTCGCCCGCCCGCGGCATTCGTCAGGCGGTCGGGGATATCGGCGTACAGGGCACGCCGGTTTGGCAGCCCGGTCAGGTCGTCGGTGAAGACCTGCCGGCGCAGGTCATTCATCTTCATCAGCTCGCGAAAGGCGAGCTGTGTGCGCACCGCGGCGAAGATCAGGGTGAGGGCGGCCAGGGCGACCGCGAGCACGGATTCCTGTTTCTGGCTGCTCAGGATCAGCACCGTCAGCCCGGCCGCGGTGGCTGCCGCGGGCACCACCAGGGTCCACGCGCCGGCCTGCGACCGCTCGGCACCGGCGGGGGAACGCTCGGCGCCGTCGACCCAGACCGCCACCAGGGCGAGTCCGATGGCCCAGCCGGCGTCGAGGGCGGTGCCGACCTCGTAGGTGCCCGCAGACACGCGCAGCGCATAGACGACGTCGGAGGCGGCGAGCACGAGCAGTCCGAGCGTCAGCAGGATCCAGCGACGTCCGCTCTGGAAGACCTGGGTGGCTGCGATGCCGACGACGGCCGCGACGAGCAGGAGATCGAAAAGGGGAAAGGCGATCGCGACGACGGTTCCGAGCGACAGCGGACCGGCGACGGCCGATTCCAGGACCGGGCTCAGCAGGACCGCCAGAACCGCGGAGGCGCCCATTGCGCCCACGGCGCTGTCGAGCAGCACAGGCAGGGTGAGGGCGCGCAGACGGCGGCGGATGAGCACGGCGAGGGCGACCAGCATGAGCGGATAGAACAGCAGGTAGCCGACATCGGCGAGGGAGGGGAACGGGACCTCCGTGGCCCCTGCCGCGGACGCGACGACGTAGTAGGTGTTGCCCAGGGCGAAGGAGGTGACCGCGACCGCAGCCAGGACCACCGTGCCCCGTCTGAATCGGGTGCGGACCGCGACAATCCAGCACACGACTGCCGGAGCGTACTGCGCCGCCAGCCCGAGCCATCCGTCAACCAGAAGACTGAACCCGGTGCCGTGGAGGGACAAGCCGATGAGGTAGGCGCCAAGCAACAGCCCCATGCCCCACAGCGACCAGGAAGGGCGCGGGCTCGCCGTGCGGACGGGAGCGAGCAGCTTGGGTGCGCGAAAAGGTCGTCCCACGCAGCGCCCCCTTGTACCGTCGTCATTACCCCCGGTTTGCCGAGCCTACCAGCGGTCGACGCGGGGCCGCGTGCCGCGCCGCTCCTGGCGGTCGAGTTGCGGAAAAAGTCCCTTCCCGGGCGCCGGGAAGGTGTTTTGTCCGCAACTCAATGGCGTGGTCTGGCCTATTCTGGGAGCCGACGGCGGGCCCTCGGCCGCCCGGGATGGAGAAGGCATTGGGCGAGATCAATGGCCTGCCGGCGCATGTGCTGCTGATCCACTTCGTGGTGATCGTCGTGCCCCTGGCCGCACTGTGCGCCCTGCTGGCCGTTGCCTGGCCGGCAGCGCGCCGCAGGCTCGGCATCGTGACGCCGCTCATCGCCCTCGCGGCGCTCGTGTCGGTGCCCCTCACGACGGAGGCCGGCGAGTGGCTCGAGGAGCGGGTCGTGGAAACGCCTTTGTCCGAAGCGCACGTCGAGATAGGTGAGTCGCTGCTGCCATGGGTGATCGCGCTCTTCCTGCTGACCGCGGCCCACTGGGCGTGGTGTCGTTACGTCGCCGTCCCGGACGGCCGGTTCTCCCGGCTGGTCCCGGGCCGGCAGTCCCGGCGGGTCATCACCCTGGTGCTCGCCGCCGGTTCGGTCGTCACCGTGGTTCTGATTGGCGAATCCGGCGTGCGCGCGGTCTGGTCAGGGAATGTGAGCAGTGGGGAGAACTAGCGGCCGGCCGGCTGAGTTGCGGAGAAAGTACCTTCCCCGGCGAGGGGAAGGTACTTTCTCCGCAACTCACCTTCCGGCGCGCAGGATGAGGAGATTCTTGTGACAGAGCACCGTGATTCGCTGCGCCAGGCCGTCGTGGCGGGGAGCGCCGTCATCGCCATCATCGGGTCGTTCATCGGGTCGGGGGCGGCCGGTGGCACGCCCATCCAGATGGCCTCCGGCGGGGCGCTGTCAGCCGACGCGACGCCGATCGCCCCGGCCGGGCCGGCCTTCGGCATCTGGTCGGTCATCTACCTCGGCCTCGTCGCGTACGCGATCTGGCAGTTGCTGCCGGCGCAGAAGACGGATGCCCGCCAGCGCCGCCTCGGCTACCCGGTGGCCGCATCCCTGCTGCTGAATGCCGCGTGGATCCTCAGCGTCCAGTTCGACCTCCTGTGGCTGAGCGTTCCCCTGATCGTGCTGCTGCTCGCCGTGCTCGTCCAGGCGTTCCGGATCAGCCTCGCATCACGGCCGAGGAGCCTGGCCGAAACGGTCGTCGTCGACGGCACGATCGGCCTGTACCTCGGCTGGGTCTGCGTCGCGACAGCCGCCAATGTGACCGCGGTGCTCGTCGACGCCGGCTTCGACGGGTTCGGCATCGACCGCGACGTCTGGGCGGTTGGCGTGATCGCCGTGGCCGGGCTCGTCGGCGTGCTGCTCGCGGTCGCCGGCCGCGGTCGGCTCGCCCCCGCAGCGTCGCTGTGCTGGGGCCTGGCCTGGGTGGCCGTCGCCCGGCTGAGCGGCGAGTTGCTCTCCACGCCCACCGCGATCGCGGCGATCGTCGCCGTCGTCGCTGTCGCCCTGGTCACCGTGGCAGTGCGGGTTCGCACCGACAGGACCGGTTCGGCCGATTGGTCAAGGCATGACCGGTGATAGCCCGGCCGTAAGAGCATCGGCCGCGGACGCCAGGGCGGCCCGACGTCGCTGGACCGGGCTCGTGTTCATCAGCATCGCGGTCGCGCTTATCATTGTCGATTCGACGATCGTCAATGTGGCCATCCCGTCGATCGTCGACGACCTCGACATCAACTCCACCCAGGTGCAGTGGGTGCAGGAGAGCTACACGCTCGTTTTCGCGGCTCTCGTGCTCGTGTTCGGCACGTTCGCCGATCGCTTCGGACGCCGGCGCATCCTGCTGCTGGGCGTGGTGCTGTTCGCCGTGGCTTCCGTCTTCGCTGCCCTGGCCCAGACCGGCGACCTGCTCATCGCCTCCCGGCTGGTGCAGGGCGTCGGTGGCGCGATGGTGCTTCCGGCGACGCTCTCGCTGCTGAACGCCACGTTCCGCGGACGGGAACGTGGCATCGCCTTCGCCATCTGGGGCTCGACCATCGGCGGCATGGTGGCCGTGGGGCCGCTCCTCGGTGGCTGGCTCACGACCTACTACTCCTGGCGCTGGGCGTTCGGCATCAACGTGCCGCTGGGCGTGATCATCATCGTCGGCGTGCTCTTGTTCGTGACGGAGTCGAAGGAGGCGGGCGCGCCGCGGCGGGTCGATGTGGTCGGGGCAGTGCTGTCGGTGCTCGCCAGTGGGAGCCTCGTATTCGGCCTGATCGAGGGCCGCAGCTACGGCTGGTGGCTGACGGACAACCCGCCCACGGTTGGCGACTGGACCTGGCCATACGAGCTGTCGATCATCCCGATCGTGTTCCTGGTGACGATCGTCTCCGGAGTGGCCTTCGTCTGGTGGGGCCTCTACCGGCAGCGCGCGGGCAAGACGACGCTGCTTGCCTTCTCCCTGTTCACCATCCCTTCGTTCCGGAACGGCAACATCGCGGCCCTGATCGTGTCCCTGGGCGAGTTCGGCATCATCTTGTCGCTGCCGCTCTGGTTGCAGAACGTGCTCGGCTACGACGCACTCCAGACCGGGTTTGTCCTGCTCGCGCTCGCGCTCGGGGCCTTCGTCGCCAGCGGACTGGCCGGCGCGTTTGGCAACAAGATCTCACCGGCCACCATTGTGCGCGCGGGCATCCTGGCCGAGATCGTCGGGGTGGCCGGCCTCGGCGTCGTCATCTCCGCCGAGGCGACCTGGCTCGTGGTGGTGCCCTTCCTGTTCGTCTACGGCCTCGGCGTCGGCCTGGCGACGGCGCAACTGACCGGGGTCGCGCTGAAGGACGTGCCCATCGAGCAGAGCGGCCAGGGGTCGGGGACGGCGAGCACGTCCCGGCAGATCGGGTCGGCGCTCGGGATCGCGATCCTGGGCACGGTGCTGTTCACGTCGGTCGGGGCCTCGCTGGACGCGAAGCTCGCGGACGTGCCCGGGGTCCCTGCGTCGGTTCGCACGGAGATCGTCGACGTCGTCGTGGACAGCGCCGGATCGGCGATCCCGGCGCTCGAGAAACGCAGCCCCGAACTGGCGGATGCCGCCCGCGATGCGTTCAGTGACGGCACCCGGTACTCGGCCTTCGCCGCAGCCGGGTTCCTGCTGCTCGGCTTCCTCGCTTCCCTGCGACTGTCGGGCCTGGCGCCGCACCACGAGCCGGAAGGGCCGACCGGGGGCGAACCGGCCGCGACGCGCAAGGCGGCAGGGTCGGCGTAGGCAGGGCGCGGGGAGCGCCGGGGCCTCGGAGGCTCAGTCCTCGCCCTCAAGGGCACCGGACCGACGGGCGGGCTGCGGCTTCTGATAGGCCAGCTCGCCGCCGGCGCGTCCACCGAACGGCCGACCGTGATCGGCGTATTCCTCGCGGAAGAACGCCATCCGCCAGGGTCCCATTTCGATCCGTGCCCCGGTTCGCAGTACGGTCCCGGGCTGCCCGGGCACGCTGCCCGGACGGACGGTGCCGCCCACAGGTCCGAGCGGGTAGAGGACATACTCGTCGTTCTCGTCGTGGCGGATCTCGGCGTGCTGCAGCCGCAGGCCATTCAGGCGGAGGTCCGCCGTGGGAGCGCTGCCGATGGTCGTGACGGTGGGCAGTAGATCGAACTCGCGGGGCATCTGCCCGTGCCAGTTCTCTGAGCCGATGACGAAGATGAGCCGCGGCCGCCCGGCACCCGGCGCGTAGTGGGTGGTGGTGGCGCGGCGCTTGATCCTCCGGTTGAAGGTCGGAACCAGCGGAAACAGAGTCGGTGGCGGCAGTGGCACCGCCGCCGGGGCAGAGGCTCTATTGCGACGCAGCAGCAGCGGGGCCAGCACGGCGCGGCTGCCCAGCGAGATGTTCGGCGAGCGGGTCACGATTCGCTGGACGAGCGGCGCGCTGACCGCGCCGATACGCCCGATCAGGCCCTCCGGACCGGACAGCGACACGGTGAGCCCGCGCTCGGCGAGCTCGGCCGCGATTTCGCGCAGATGCCGGAGCATCGCCGCGCTGCCCTGGACGAACAGCTCGGGGTTGCTGGTGAAAATCTCCACCTCGGTTCCGCCGGCTCTGATCGTGCCCTGCATCGCCTCGGCGGCCGAATCTGGCGTGCCCGGCTCGGTCAGCGAGAAGGTCAGGTCGATGTCCAGCCGGGTGAGCGCGGTCATGACTAGCTGCGGGGCGTGTCGGTGACGGTGGGCTGGCCCTCGCTCGTCGTCACCCGGAGCGTGCCGTTCAGCTTCCAGGTCGCCCGCGGCGCATCCGGACCGATATCGCGGGGCACCTCGACGGTCATGTCGAGGAAGCTGTAGTCGATGACCGCGCTCCTGCCGGTCAGGTACGACCACATCTCCTTGCCGAGATCCGTCCAGTCGCGAATGCTCCGGCCCTCCGGTCCGCTCGCTGTGGTTGCGGTGTCCTGCTCTTCAGCCACGATGTCTCCTCCCAGTCAGTGCCCGTGTGTTGTGGCCAGAGTAGCCAAGCTACCTGCTGAGGGGAAGGGCCCGTCCCGGGGCTCCGACTACTCGGCGTCGAGGTCGGTTTCGAGCAGCGTGATGAGCGCCCCAAGCGCCGCAACCGCGCCCTCGCCCTCGCCCTCGCCCTCGCCCTCGGCCTCGGCGCGCAGGATGACGATGTCGCTGTTGGCGGCACCCAGGCTCATCAGCGACAGGATGCTCGAGGCATCCATGGCGTCTTCGGCCGCGTTGTCTTCCAGGGCGATGGGAACCTCGATGGTCAATTCGCCCACCGCCTCCGCGAAGATGCCGGCGGGGCGGGCGTGCAGGCCGACGCGGCTGGCGATGACGGCTTTGCGTTCGTGGATGGTGTTTGCTCCTGGGTATGGGCGGGCTCGCGGTGTGAGTGCGGTTACAGGCCGAGGTCTTCGAGTATGGGCAGGTGGGCGCGGACGGCGGCCCGGGCATCCGTCGCGCTGGAAGCGGAGAGGGCGAGCTGGGCCAGCTCCCTCGCCTGGTCGAGCGTGACCCGGCTCAGCACCGCATGGACGGCCGACAACGACCGGGCGGTCATCGACAGGGTGGAGACGCCGAGGCCCACCAACACGACGGCCAGGGCCGGGTCGGCTGCGGCCTCACCGCACACGCCGACCGGTTTGACCTGGCCGGTGTGGTGTCCCTCGGCCCGGGCGCCGACGACGGTGAGCCGGATCAGCTGGAGCACGGCAGGCTGCCACGGGTTGTTCAGCGCGGCGAGGGGGCCGAGCTGGCGGTCGGCGGCCATCGCGTACTGGGTGAGGTCGTTGGTGCCCAGGCTGACGAAGTCCACTTCTCTCAGGATCGCCTCGGCGGTCAGAGCGGCCGACGGTACCTCCACCATCACGCCGGGCGTCTTCAACCCGGCGGCGGCGCACTGGGCGGCGAAGCGCCGGGCCTCCTCGGCCGTGGCGATCATCGGGGCCATGACCCACACCTCGGCCGCGGAAAATTCCGCCGCGGCAAGGATGGCTGCCAGCTGGCGCTCCAGCACTCCCGGGCTGGACGTGTCCGTGCGGTACCCGCGCACGCCCAGGGCGGGATTGGGTTCGGTGGCGTCGGTCACGAAGGGCAACGGCTTGTCGGCGCCGGCGTCGAGCGTGCGCACGACGACCTTCTTGCCGGGGAAGGCGTCCAAGACGCCGCGGTACGCGGCCACCTGCTCATCAACGGACGGCTCGGTGTCGCGGCCGAGGAAGCAGAACTCGGTGCGCAGCAGGCCGACGCCCTGGGCGCCAGCCTCGGCCGCGGCGACCGCGTCGGCGGCGCCGCCCACGTTGGCCAGCAGGGGAACCGGGTGGCCGTCCGCCGTGCCGCCGTTGCCGTCGAAGACGGCGAGCGTGGCGGCCAGGGCGACCCAGGCCTCCGCCGCGGCGACCTCGGCCGGGCCGGGGCCCACCGTGAGGGTCCCGGCGGCCCCGTCGACGTATACCTCCGTGCCGTCGTCGAGTTCGTCGACGCCGACCGCCGCGACGACGGCCGGTAGGCCGAGCGCCCTCGCGATGATGGCCGTGTGCGACTGCGGGCCCCCACCCGAGGTCACCAGGCCCATCACAATCGACGGGTCGAGCGTCGCTGTGTCGGCCGGGGCCAGATCCTCGCCCACGAGGATGAACGGCGTGTCGGAGTGCGGGATCCCGGGCGCGGGCACCCCACGCAGCTCGGCCACGATCCGGGCGCGCACGTCGAGCACGTCCGCGGCCCGTTCGGCCATGTAACCGCCGAGGTTGTGCAGCATTTCCGCCACGGATGCCCCGGAATCCCAGATCGCCCGCTCCGCCGAGGTGCCGGCGTTGATGAGCGTGACCGCGCCCTCGATCAGCAGTGGGTCGGTCGCCATCAGGGCCGTCGACTCCAACACGGCCTTGCCGGCGCCCTGCGCTCCCTCCGAGCGGCGTTTCAGCTCGGCGTGCACGGCCTTCGAGGCGGTGAGCAGCAGCGCCGAGGCGTCGTCCGGCGTGCTCGACTCGGCCAGTCGTTCGCCCTGGGCGGGCTCGCCGACCGGTTTGGGCATCTGCCGGACGGATCCGATGATCCGGCCGGGGCTGACGCCGACTCCTGGAAAGACTTGCATGGAACGTCCTCGATTCTTGGGGCGAAGCATCCGAGGTGGGAATCCAGCCGGGGATGAGGGCGGAGTCTTCGGCTGAGTGATGCAGGTGCTGGCCCTGCGCTCCAACGACTGTAGCTGCGCTTTTCTTTTGTGTGTCACGCCATACCAGACGAACAAAGAGATGCGGGCTGCCGATGACCGGTCCGCTTTCCCTCTCCGACACGGGCCGGTGCAGGGCGCAATGCCCCTCAACTGGGGGTTACGTGCGCGTCCCGATGGGACAAGTCTGTCTTCACTGGTCGCCCGCAGGGGCCCCGGTTGCAGCTCCGACGCCGCACACGATGCTCCGAAACGAGGTGCTGAAACATTGCGAGCCCCCACGGCTCGCCACGGCAGTGACGACTTACCCCCGGCACTTTCCGTTTTTCGTCCCTTTTCGAGGGGCGCGCAACACCGTGTACTCAACCCGAAGGAGTCCGCAAATGAATCTCACCTCCGCTCAACACGACAGAGCAGCGGGAACGCTGCTCGGTCTTGCCTGCGGCGACGCGCTGGGCGCCGGCTACGACTGCCTCGAGCCCATGCCGGACGCCGCGTTCGTGACCATGGGGGGCATGGCGAGCCTCGGCCTGGACCCCGGCGAGTGGTCTGACGACACCGCAACGGCGATCGACGTCGTCGGAGCCGCGGCCGCGGCCGAGGACCTTCGGAACGAGGGCGTCCAGCGCGGGCTCGTCCCGCAGTCGGGCGCCGCCGTGCACAAGCACAGCGAGCAGCGCTCCGGCCGCGTCGACAACAGCTCGCTCCTGCGCAGCGCCGGCGTCGCGCTCGCCTACCTCGACGATCCGGTGGCGCTCGCCGAGGCCGCACGGGCGATCAGCGCACTCACCCACGACCAGACGGATGCCCAGGACGCCTGCGTGCTCTGGGCGCTGGCCGTGCACCATGCCGTCCTGCACGGCGAACTGAACGTGCGGGTCGGGCTCACCGCCCTCCCCCGGGAGCGTCAGACGCCGTGGTGGCGACGGCTGGACGATGCCGACCGCCTTCCGCCGTCGGCCTTCGACCGCAACAACGGGGTCGTGGAGGCGCTGCAGGGAGCCTGGTCCTCCCTCGTGCACCTGGACGTGATCGCCGAGATCGGACAGACGGATGCCGACTTCCTCCGCCAGTCGATCGAGAACTCGGTTCGCGCCGGCCGCGGGGCCACCCACGTGGCCGCGATCACCGGCGCGCTGGCCGGCGCCCGCTGGGGCGCGTCGGCCGTGCCCGCAGAGTGGCGGCGCATCCTGCACGGCCGCCCGGGACTCCGCGCCCCCGACCTCGTGCGGCTCGCCGTGCTCGCTGCCCGAAAAGGCGCGCCGGACGCACACGGCTGGCCGAGCGACCAGCGCATCGAGTACGAGAGGTACGGCGGCACCGCGGCGCTGGTGCGGCATCCGCACGACAGCGGTGTGTGGCTCGGCGGGGTGGGGGCGCTGGACCGGCTCCCGGCCCAGGTTGACGCCGTCGTCTCACTCTGCCGCGTGGGCACGGCGCAGGTGCCCGCCCGCATCCGCGACCACATCGCGGTGTGGCTCGTCGATGACCCGCGCCCCGAGATGAACCCCAACCTGGACTTCGTGCTCGTGGACACCGTCGACGAGATCGCCGCGCTGCGCGCGGAGGGGCACATCGTGTTCGTGCACTGTGTTCAGGCGATCAGTCGCACGCCCGCCGTCGCGGCGCTCTACGCCTCGCGGCACTGCCGGATTCCGCTCGAGCAGGCGCTCGCCGACATCATCGAGGTGCTCCCCGCGGCGAAGCCCAACCCCGCCCTGCGCGACGCGCTCGCACCAAGACTGATGCGGGTCGAGCACTGATCCGGGCCCGGCACTGATCCGGTCGTGCTAGTCGGGCCCGAAGGTGGTGATGGTCGCATCGGGGGCCGATCGCTCCATGTCGAGCACCGCCAGCGTGGCCATGTAGACCAGGAGCACGATCGACGCGGCCAGGTAGACCGATATCCGGGAACGGAAGGCGCCGCCCACCGTGCGCTCGAACCGTCGCAGGCGCAGGTACCTGAGCAGGCGCAACGGACGGAGCACGGGAAGGGCGACCCCAGCAGTTCGAAAATATGGCTGCCGAACCAGCGTTTGCGATCGGTTGTGAGGGCGAGATTGGCCAGGTAGTTCGTCAGGAAGGCCAGCCAGGTGGCGAAGATGACCGCTTTCGCGATGGCCGCTCCGGCCCCCTGCAGATCCCCGATGACGCGCCAGGAGTAGGCGATCAAGAAGACCAGCGCCGCCAGGTTCAGCGGCCCTTCGACGATTCTCCGCCAGCGGGCCTGGTCATGCCCACACTCTAGGACTACACCGCGAACGCCGGGGCGATGGCCACAACCAGCTGCTGCACGCCGAGGATGCCGAACAGCAGCGCGCAGACGCCGAGCGCGATGTTGGTCGGCAGCTTGTTGGCCCACTGGGCCGAGATGCGCTTGCCGTTCAGCAGCCCCAGCAGGGTGATCGCCAGGAACGGCATGAACAGCGAGCCGAGCACGCCGTAGGCCAGGATCAGGCCGATCGGCTTGCCGAGGAGCAGCAGGAGCATCGGCGGGAACGTCAGCCAGAGCACGTAGAACCGGAAGTACTTGCCGCCGATGCGGGTGTCCGGGTGTCCGGATGCCTTGCCGCGCATGTTGCCCCAGAAGTCGGCGAACATGAGCGAGACGCCGTTCCACACCCCGATGATCGAGGAGAAGGATGCGGCCCAGAAGCCGACCAGGAAGCCGACGCCGACCACGTCACCGTACTTCTCGCGCAGCACGGTCGTCAGCTCGAGCAGGCCGGTGTCGTCGGCGCTGAGGGAGATGCCGGCGGCGCGAACGACCTCCGCGCCCACGATCAGCATCGCGATGACGAAAATGCCGGTCAGCACGTAGGCCATGGAGTTGTCGATCCGCATGACCTTCATCCACTTGGGCGTGTACCAGCCCTTCTCGCGCAGCCAGTAGCCGTACGCGGCCAGGGTGATCGTGCCGCCCACGCCGCCGGCGAGCGCCAGGGTGTAGAGGATGCCGCCGTCCGGGATCATCGGGACCAGGCCGGTGACCATCTCCGGGATGTTCGGCGCCGCGATGATCGCGAGGCCGACGACCGTCACGAACATGAGGCCGACCAGCACGGCGGTGATCTTCTCGAAGAAGCTGTACCGGCCGAACCAGACCATCACGAATCCGAGCAGGCCCATGATGACGGCCCAGGCGGTCAGCGGCACCGCCGGGAACAGGGCGGCCAGGGGCAGCGCGGCCGAAGACATCGCCGTGGCGCCGTAGACGAAGCCCCAGATCATGATGTACGGGCCGAAGTACCAGGTGGTCCACTTGCCGAGCGAACGCCACCCCTCGAAGATCGTCTTCCCGGTGGCGAGGGTGAAGCGGCCGGCGCCTTCGACCAGGACGATTTTGAGGACGACCCCGAGGATCACCGCCCAGAGCAGGCCGTAGCCGTATTTTGAGCCGGCGACGAGCGTGGCGACCATGTCGGCCGCGCCGACACCCGTGGCCGCGACCACCAGGCCCGGCCCGACGACCTTCCATTTTGCGGGGGCGCCGCCGTCATCATCGACGGTTGCGGCGTGATCCACTGGTTCGAGAGAGGCGTTATGAGCTGTGACCATGACCGGTGCATTCCTAACGTTGACGCCCGGGTGGCTTCTCTGCCGCCGGGCGCTTGACGTCGTTCACCCTCTCACAGGGCATTCGCGGGCGCCTAACGGGCTCGCGCGGCGAGCGAGCGTCCGGCAGCCCCTAGAAGGGGAAGAGCAGGCGGTGCAGGAACTGCTTCGTGCGCTCGTGCTGCGGGTGGCGGAGCAGCTGTTTCGGGTCGCCGCGCTCGACGATCACGCCGCCGTCGACGAACGCGACCTCGTGCGCCACCTCACGGGCGAACTCGAGCTCGTGCGTGACGATCACCATGGTCCAGCCCTCGCGGGCGAGTTCCTTGATCAGGCGCAGCACGTCGCCGACGAGCTCCGGATCGAGCGCGGATGTCGGCTCGTCGAACAGCAGCAGCTGCGGCTTCAGGGCCAGCGCGCGCACGATCCCGACGCGCTGTTGCTGGCCGCCGGAGAGCTCGAACGGGTAGCTGTCCCTCTTGTCGCCCAGCCCGACCCGGTCGAGCAGGGCCAGCGCCTCGGCCACGGCGTCTGCGCGGGGGCGCTTCTGCACGCCGACGGGTCCTTCGATCACGTTCTCGAGCACGGTCTTGTGCGGGAACAGGTTGTAGTGCTGGAAGACCATGGCCGAACGGTCGCGCAGGGCGCTGAGCCGCTTCTTCGGCGGGGCCTGGGCGAAGTCGATCGAGAGTTCCCCGGCCACGTCGATGGTTCCGCCGTCGGCCAGTTCCAGCCCGTTCAGGCAGCGCAGGATGGTGGTCTTGCCGGAGCCGGACGGTCCGATGAGGGCGAGCACCCGGCCGCGGTCGACGGTGAGGTCGATGGAGTCGAGCACCCGGTTCGCGCCGAAGCTCTTCCGCAGGCCGCGCACGGCCAGCAGCGGCGGCTGCGTCTTCGCGGGCGACGGGTCAGTGGGCGACATAGCGGTCCAATCGCTTCTCGAGCATGCCCTGTCCCGACGACAGGACCAGGCAGATCACCCAGTAGAGCAGCGCGGCCTCGAGGTACAACAGCATGAATTCCTGGCTGAACGCCGCGATCTCCTGCGCCTGCCGGAACAGCTCGGTCACGAGGATCAGCGAGGCGAGGGAGGTGTCCTTGACCAGGCTGATGAACGTGTTCGACAGCGGCGGCACCGAGACCCGGGCGGCCTGGGGGAGGATGATCCGGCCGAGGGCCCGCCGGTGCGACATCCCGATCATGTACGCGGCCTCCCACTGGCCCTTGGGCACCGACAGGATCGCGGCCCGGATGACCTCGGCCGCGTATCCGCCGACGTTGAGCGAGAACGCGACAACGGCGCTCGGCCAGGGGTCGATCACCAAGCCGATCGACGGCAGCCCGTAGAAGATCACGAATAACTGCACCAGCAGCGGGGTGCCGCGCACGATCGAGATGTACCCGCGGGCGATCCCGGACACCCAGGCCCGCCCGGACAGCCGCATCAGCGCGAGGCCGAGCGCGAGCACGAGCCCGATTGCGAACGACGAGAGGGCAAGCGGGATGGTGCCCCGGATCGCCCCGTCGAGCAGCGGCCAGAAGGAGTCGAGGACGAGCTGCCAGGTGGACTCGGTCATGGTCTACTTGCTGACGTCGACCCCGAAGTACTTGTTCGAGATTTTCGCCAGCTCCCCGGATGTGGTGAGTTCGGCGAGGGCCGTGTCGACGGCGCGAGCGAGGGCCGTGTCGCCCTTGGCGAAGGCGAAGGCGTTCTCGGACTGCTCCTCGGTGGTCGCCGCGACCTTCAGCCCGGATGCCCCGGTCTGCTTTTTGTAGTCGAGGAAGGTCAGGCTGTCGTTCACCGTGGCATCCACCCGGCCCTGTTCGACCAGGGCAACGGACTGCGCCCAGCCCTCGACGGCCTGGATCTTCGCGCCGGACTCCTCGGCGAGCGCGTACCAGTTGCTGCTCAGCGACTGGGCCGTGCTCTTGCCGGACAGGTCCTCGAACGAGGTGATCGACGAGTCGCCCTTCTTCACCACGACGACGCCGGTGGAGAACGTGTACGGGGTGGAGAACTCGTACTCGTCGACGCGTTCGGGCGTGATCGAGACCTGGTTGGCGACCACGTCGAAACGGCCGGCCTTGAGGCCCTGGAAGATGGCGTCCCACTGCGTTTCCTCGAATTTGACCTCGACGCCCAGCTTGTCCGCGACGGCCTCGATGACCTCGACGTCGTAGCCGGTCAGCTTGCCGGAGCCGCCCTCGTGATAGGTGAACGGGCGGTAGGTGCCCTCGGTGCCGACAGTGAGGGTACCGGATTCGTGCACCGCCGCCAGGGAATCGTCGGTGGGAGTGCCCGTGGCGGAGATCGCGTCCGTTCCCGCCCCGCCCGCAGCGCAGCCGGACAGTGAAACGGCGATCACGGTGAGGGCTGCTGCGGTGATGAGGGAACGCTTCATGGGATTCGGAGCCTTACGGTATTGGGGTCTGCGATCGCCAAGCGGCGACGTCCGAGCGTAACAAGCATCACGGGCCGGTGAATATTCCGGTTACGCCCGATTGCCGACGAGGTCAGTGCTGCGTGAGGCGGGTGTAGAGGGCCGGGCGACGGTCGGCGTGCACGTCGTTCCGGTCGCTGATGCCCTTGGCGCGCGCCTCGGCCAGGTCGACGGTCGCCAGCACCAGCGTCTCCTCGCCCAGGCTGATCGGCGTGAGCGGGAAGCCGTCGGCGTCGACGATGACGCTCCCGCCGAGCCAGTCCTGTCCGCGCTCCTGCCCGGCACGGTCGGCGGCGGCAATGAACATCCGATTGACGGTGGCGCCGGCCTGCACCTTCACGATCTCGGTCGGGCGCTCGCCCGCCGGTCTGGGATACAGCGGCCAGTTGACCGGGCAGCAGAGCAGTTCCGCGCCCTCGAGGGCCGCCGAGCGCACCCACTCCGGGAATTCGAGGTCGTAGCAGATGAGCACGCCGATGCGTCCGAACGCGGTATCCACGACGGGAGGGGCGTCCGAGCCCGCGCTGAAGAGGTTGTCCTTCTCCCGGTCCCAGAGGTGTGCCTTGCGGTAGCGGGCACGCAGCCCGGTCTTGTCCACGAGCACGGCCGAGTTGTAGACGAGGCCGTCGTCACCGGCCTCGGCGAAGCCGGCCACGATGACGAGGTCCAGCTCCCGGGCGAGGGCCTCCCACTGGCGAACGGATGCCCCGTCCAGCGGCTCGGCCGCGGCTCGAAGCTCCGCGAGGTCCTCGAACATGTAGCCGGTGTTGGCGAGCTCGGGCAGCACGACGATGCGTGCCCCGGCATCCGCGGCCCGGGTGACCGCGGCGCGCAGCCGGGCGAGGTTGCCTGGCGTGTCGCCCACAGCCAGGGAAACCTGACAGCAGGCGACACGGATCGGGCCGGCACTCGACTGGCCGTTACTCATCGGGCCGCTACTCATCGCGCCGTTACTCATCGGGCCGGGGTCACCCGGCCGTGCCTTCGAGTTCGAGCTCGCTGCGGATGCGGGCCTCCGCCTCGGCGGCGTGGTCGAGGTTTCGCGAGAACAGCAGGTAGAGCCCGCCGGAGACGACCAGTCCGACGGCGAACGAGATGTCCGCTCCGCCCAGCGCCTCGGAGACCGGCCCCACGTAGAACGAGGTGTAGAAGAACGGGATCATCGCGACGAAACCGATCAGGTAGGAGACCATCCCGCGCCAGGCCCAGCGTCCGTAGATGCCCCGCGGGTTGAAGATCTCGGCGATCGCATACTGCCCGCGCCGCACGAGGTAGAAATCGACCAGGTTGACCGCGGTCCACGGCACGAGGAAGTACAGCATGAGGAGCACGAAGTCGTTGAAGCTGCCCAGGTAGTTGTCCGGGATGAGCAGGGCGATCGCGAGGGTGATCAGGCCGACGATGACGAGCCCGATCACGCGCAGCCGCACCGTCGCGCGAACCTTGCGGAATCCGTCGACGGCGGTCGTGCCGGTGAGCATGGCCCCATACGCGTTCACGCCCATGATGGAGATGAGGGCCACGGTCGAGACCAGGACGGCGAAGGTGCCGAACCCCGGGAAGAGCATGTCGCCGACGGTCTTGACGGCGCCGATTGCGTCGGCATCCGGGATGTTGCTGCCGAGCAGGGCGCCGAGCGACATCAGCCAGGACGCCGACACGGCCGCGCCGAGGTAGGTCCAGCCGATGAGCTTGGGCGCCGAGGCATCCTGAGGCAGGTAGCGGCTGTAGTCGGAGACGTAGATGGCGTAGCTGATGTTGTAGCCGGCGGCCAGCGAGAACATCACCAGGAACGAGGTGCCGTCCCAGCCGGCGGCGCCGGCGGCCTCGGTGACCGTGGAGGCGTCGAAGTTCACGATCGCCAGGACGGTGATGATCGCGAACACGACGATGAGCAGGTAGGTCAGCCAGCGCTGGATGAAGTGCAGCAAGTCGTGGCCCACGACGGCGATCACGATGGAGAGCGCAATCAGGAGCGGGTACCAGAAGAGCTTGTCGCCCGGCAGCGCCAGCTGCAGGCCCTGGGTGGCCAGGATCGTATCGAAGACCATGAAGCCGATGTAGACGAAAACGCTCGCCGCGAACGGGACGATGGCGCCTCGGCTGCCGAACTGGGCCCGGGACTGGATCATCTGCGGAAGGCCGGTGCGCGGCCCCTGGTTGGCGTGGAAGGCCATGAAGAACGTTCCGAAGCAGGCGCCGAGGACGACCGCGAGAACGGTCCACCAGACGCTCAGCCCGATGGCCGGGCCGATGAAACCGATCACCATGGTGGGGAGCACGAAGTTGCCGGTGAACCAGAACGGTCCCTGGTGCCAGACCTTTCCGTGCCGTTCGGATCGTGGCACGTAGTCGATCGAGCGCTGCTCGATGACGCTGCCGCGCCGTTCGGAATCAGCGGGCGAGGCCGGGGCGGGGGTGGTCGGGCTTGTTGACATCGTTGTCCTTCGGGGTGTGCGGTGTGCGGTGCGTGCGGGAGGCGTGCGGGAGCCCGGGTCTAGCGGGACGGGGTCATCGCCGAGATGATCTCGTAGGCGACGTGGGAGGCGGCGACGGCGGTCAGCTGTGCGTGGTCATAGGCGGGGGCAACCTCGACGACGTCGGCGCCGACCAGGTTCACGGCACGCAGGGCGCGGATCATGGCCAGGAGTTCCCGGCTGGTCATGCCGCCGGCCTCCGGGGTGCCCGTCCCCGGCGCGTGGGCGGGGTCGAGCACGTCGATGTCGACGGACAGGTAGACGGGGCGATCGCCGAGCCTGGCCAGCATCCGTTCGATGGCGCGGGCAAGGCCCTCGGTCTCGAACTCGGCGCTGGTGATGATCGCGAAGCCGAGACGTTCGTCGTCGCGGAGGTCGTCGCGGGAATACAGCGGGCCGCGGATGCCGACGTGCATGCTGGCCTGCATGTCGATCAGCCCCTCCTCCGAGGCGCGGCGGAACGGAGTGCCGTGCGTGACCGGGGCGCCGAAGTAGGTGTCCCAGGTGTCGAGGTGCGCGTCGAAGTGCAGCACCGCCACGGGTCCGTGCCGTTCGGCGGCCACCCGCAGCAGGGGGAGGGCGATGGTGTGGTCGCCCCCGATGACCACCAGGCGCTTGCCGTCGGCGGTCAGCTCGGAGGCCGCCTGCTGGATCTGGGCCACGGCCTCGGTGATGTTGAACGGGTTCGCGGCGATGTCGCCGGCGTCGACGACCTGCTGTGTGGAGAACGGCTCGACGTCCTGCGCGGGGTTGTAGGGCCGGAGCAGCCGCGAGGCCTCGCGCACGTGGGCCGGGCCGAAGCGGGCGCCCGGGCGGTAGCTCACTCCGCTGTCGAACGGCACACCGACCACCGCGATGTCGGCCCGGCCGACATCCTCGAGGCGGGGCAGCCGGGCGAAGGTGGCGATTCCGGCGTAGCGGGGCACCAGGCTGGCGTCCGTCGGGCCGATCGGCTGTTCGTTGACCATCAGTCGTCCTGCTTTCGTGCGTGTGGGGGTGTCGCTCATCGGGATGGTGCGGGATACTCATATGCAACATAAAGTGTTTGTCATGCAACTTTGAGCCTGGTCTGATTCTGGGGGCAGCGTCCCTCCCTGTCAAGATGATGCTCCCGGCCGCTCCGACGAAAGAGTCACATGAGACCCGTGCATCCAGCCCCCTCCGAGGATCGCGTCCGTGTCGGCGCCCGGCTGCGCGCAACCCGCCGGGCCCAGGGCCTGACGATCGAACAGGTCGCGGATGCCACCCACCTCACCAGGGGCTTCATCAGCCGGGTGGAGCGGGATAAGACCTCGCCCAGCGTCGCGACCCTGGTCACGCTCTGCCAGGTGCTGTCGCTGTCGGTGGGCTCCCTCTTCGCGGAGGCAGACATCGAGGTCATCACCCTGGCCGAGGCCCCCTTGATCAATATGGGCGGGACCGGCGCGGTCGAACGCCTCGTGACGCCGCGCAGCCAGTCCCGCGTGCAGGTGCTGCGCTCCACGCTCGAGCCCGGGGCCGACGGCGGCGAGAAGCTGTACACGATCAACTGCGACGCCGAGGTGGTTCACGTGATCAGCGGGCGGCTGACGGTGCGCTTCTCCGACCGCACCGTCGACCTGGCGGCCGGGGACACCGTCACGTTCGCCGGTCGCGAGCCGCACACCTGGCAGAACCCCGGCGACGCCGGCGCCGAGGTCATCTGGACGCTCGTCCCCGCCGCCTGGAGCGCCTAGCCCCCGCCCCGCCCCATCCCGCCCCATCCCCCTCCCGCGAAACCGCAGTTGTGCGCGTTAAACGGGCGTTTTAGGGCGCACAACTGCGGTTTCGCGGGGAGGGCGGGCGGGGGTCAGGACTTCAGCGCGAGGGTGAAGGGCAGCACGGCCGAGACGCCTTGGTGACGGAGCAAGCGGCCGGCGACCGTGAGCGTCCACCGGCTGTCGGCGCTGTCGTCGATGAGCAGCACCGGCCGGCCGGCGAGCGATTCGAGGCCTTCCGCGAGGTGCGGGCCGACCGCCAACCGCTCCCAGACGTTGGCGAGCCGGTAGGCGCTGTTGCCGCCCGGCGTTCCTGTCGGGCCGCCGTTGGCGTGGTCGAGCGAGCCGAGCCAGGGCAGGCGGCCGGCGTCCGACAGCGCACGCGCGACCGACTCGACGAGCAGCGGATGCCGCCGCGACGGCATGCTGATCACGGCGGCCGGGCGCTCGTCCCAGTCCCAGTCGGCCAGGACGCGCACGCAGGCGGCGAGCATGGCGGCGCTCGCCGGTGCATCCGTCGCCCCCGAAGCGAACACGTCCCGGAGCGGCCCGCCCCAGCCGAGGTCGGTCAGGCGGGCAAGGGCGCGGCCGGTGGACAGGCGCTCGCCGAGCGGGATGTTGCCGCGCACGTCGACGCCGAGGCTCGCGACGCCGGTGGGCCACTGGGCGCGCGGCTCGATCGCCACGCCCACCCGGTCGAGCGACTGCGCGGCCGCGGAGGTCGCGGCCTCGTCGACGTCGGCCGGATACCAGGGCGCGGCGCAGGTGTCGCACCGACCGCAGGGCACGGCCGTGTCGTCGTCGAGGGCGCGCTGCAGGAACTCCATCCGGCAGCCCGAGGTGCGTTCGTACTCGATCATCGAGCGCTGCTCGGCGACGCGCTCGGCGGCGATGCGCTCGTAGCGTTCGCTGTCGTAGACCCAGGGCTGCCCGGTGGCGACCCAGCCGCCCTTCACCCGGTGCACGGCCCCGTCGACGTCGAGCACCTTGAGCAGCAGTTCCAGCGGGGTGCGGCGCAGGTCGACCCGCGCCTCGAGCGCCGGCGTGGAGAGGGGGGCGCCGGCGGCGTCCCGCAGCGCCCCGAGCACGGCCTCGGCCTTGCCCTGGCTCGGCATGGAGGCGGTGGCGAAGTACTGCCAGATCGCCTCGTCCTCGAGCCCGGGCAGCAGCAGCACGTCGGCGTTCTCGGTCGCGCGGCCGGCGCGGCCGACCTGCTGGTAGTAGGCGACGGGGGAGGAGGGAGCGCCGAGATGCAGCACGAAGCCGAGGTCGGGCTTGTCGAAGCCCATCCCGAGGGCGCTCGTGGCGACGAGCGCCTTCACCTCGTTGTTCTTGAGCATCCCCTCCGACTCCTCGCGCTCGGCTGTGTCGGTCTGGCCGGTGTAGGCGCGCACGGCGTGGCCCGCCTCACGCAGCAGGCGCGCCGTGTCTTCGGCGTTCGCGACGGTGAGGGTGTAGATGATGCCGCTTCCGGGCAGTTCGGAGAGGTGGCTG
Organism: Cryobacterium sp. TMT1-2-1; assembly: GCF_004403955.1. Classification (NCBI taxonomy): domain Bacteria; kingdom Bacillati; phylum Actinomycetota; class Actinomycetes; order Micrococcales; family Microbacteriaceae; genus Cryobacterium; species Cryobacterium sp. TMT1-2-1. The sequence goes on along the minus strand of NZ_SOHC01000035.1, from coordinate 44,226 downwards.
AGCAGCCAGGCCAGCCGGGCCTTCGAGTCGGGCAGCCGGAGCACGCCGAGGCGGAGGGATGCCCGGGCGAGCGGCCCGCGGATCGTCACCACCTCGGTGGTCGAGCCCTCGGAAGTCGAGCCTGCCGTGACCCGGTGGTCCAGCTGGGCTGCGACATCCGTCACCACCCGGCTGTTCGCGGTCGCCGTCGTCGCGAGCACCGGCACGCCGTCCGGCATCTCGGCGATCAGGTCGCGCAGGCGCCGGTAGTCGGGGCGGAAGTCGTGGCCCCAGTCGGAGATGCAGTGCGCCTCGTCGACCACGAGCAGGCCGACGCGACGGATCAGCGCGGGCAGTTGTTCGTCGCGGAACGACGGGTTGTTGAGCCGTTCGGGCGACACCAGCAGCACGTCGACCTCGTCGGCCTGCAGCAACGCCTGCACCTCGGCCCACTCGTGGGCGTTCGACGAGTTGATCGACACGGCCCGCACGCCGGCGCGCGCCGCGGCGGCGACCTGGTCGCGCATGAGGGCCAGCAGCGGCGACACGAGGATTGTCGGCCCGGCTCCCTGGCGGCGCAGGAGCAGCGTGGCCACGAAGTACACCGCGGACTTTCCCCAGCCGGTGCGCTGCACGACGAGCGCCCGACGCCGCTGGTCGACGAGGGTTTCGATGGCCTCGTACTGGCCCTCGTGGAACTCGGCGTCGGGACGCCCGACCAGGGCGCGCAGGATCTCGAGGGCGGATGCGCGCGTGTCGGTGGTCATCCGCTCAGCTTGCCAGACCCCCCTGACAGCCGGAGGGAAGAGCGGATAGTAACGCAGCACTCTTGGGGCAGGGCCCCACGGAATGAAATTCATGAGATACTCTCAGTAAAATTCAGTGGCAACGATTCACGACAACGCGAATCGCTGATGGCCGCTCACCTGCGGCGCAGCGCATCTCGACGTCCTCGGGGCGTGATTCGAAGTCTGATTCGGCACATCGAACAGCGGTGATCGAACAGCGGTGATCGGAATTACCGATCGCCGACGGCTTCTCTGGGACGGGTGGAATGTCATGGGCTGGTTAGTGCGCTGGAGCCTCAGATTCCGCCTTCTCGTGCTGGCCCTGGCGGCCGGGATCGTCGGCTTCGGGCTGATCAATGCGCCGGAGATGTCGGTGGACAACCTGCCCGAATTCGCGCCTCCTCACGTTCAGATCCAGACCGAGGCCCTCGGGCTCTCCGCCGTCGAAGTCGAACAGCTCATCACGTCGCCCATGGAGGCCGACCTGTTGAACGGTGTCGCCTGGCTCGATGAAATCCGCTCCGTGTCCGTGCCGGGGCTCTCCTCCATCGATCTGATCTTCGAACCCGGCACCAACGTCTTGCGTGCGCGCCAGCTCGTGGCCGAGCGGCTCACCCAGGCATTCGCGTTGCCGAATGTGTCCACGCCGCCCGTCCTGATGCAGCCGCTGTCGTCCACCAGCAGGGTGATGATGATCAAACTCAGCTCGCAGGATGTCTCGCTGATGGACATGTCCGTCCTCGCGCGGTGGAACGTCAAGCCCAAGCTGATGGGCGTCCCGGGCGTCGCCAATGTGTCGATCTGGGGCCAGCGGGAACAACAGCTCCAGGTGCAGGTGGACCCGGATCAGCTCCGTGCGAAGGGCGTGACGCTCGAGCAGGTCATCGAAACGACCGGCAATGCCGTGTGGGTGTCGCCGTTGAGCTTCCTGGAAGCGTCCACTCCCGGTACCGGCGGATTCCTGGAATCCGCCAACCAGCGAATCGGCATCCAGCATGTGCTGCCGATCCAGACGCCGGAGGATCTGGGCAAGGTCACCGTCGAGGGCACGGAGAGTGGCCGGCTCCTGCTCCGCGATGTGGCCGAGCTCTCCGAGGACCACCAGCCGCTGATCGGTGACGCCGTCACCGGCGACGAGCCCGGCCTGCTGCTCGTGATCGAGAAATTCCCGGACACGAGCGTCGAAGAGGTCACCGGAGACATCGAGGATGCGCTCGATGACCTCAAGCCCGGCTTGACCGGCATCACCGTCGACAGCACGGTGTTCCGCCCCGCGTCCTTCCTGGCCGGTGCCGTCGACGATCTCGGCCTGGCGTTGCTGGTGAGCCTGCTGGTCGTCACCCTGGCCATTGGGCTGGCCTTTCGTTCCTGGCGGTACGCGCTGGTCGGACTGGTGGGCATCGGGCTGTCAGCGACCGCAGCCGCCGTGCTGCTCGAGCTGCAGGGAGCCGTCTTCAACACAATGGTGTTCGCCGGACTTGTCCTGGCGCTGGCCGTCATCGTGGGCGATGTGATCACTGACCTGCACAGCGTCAGGCTGCGAACGGATGCCGATGGTGCCGAACCCCAGGAAGGTCGGCTGGTTCGAGCCCTCAAACGCTCGCGAATCCCTGCCGTGTTCGCGGCCCTGATGTCCGCGCTGGCAGTGGCGCCCGCCCTCTTCGTGCCCGGTATCGACGGGGAATTCCTCAGGCCGCTGGTCCTCGCATACCTGTTGGCCCTGCTTGTCGCCGCGATCGTCGCGCTGACCGTCACTCCAGCCCTCGCCGGCATCCTGCTGGCCGGGGATCGTAGCCCGCGCCCCGATCCGGCGTTTCTTCGTCGGCTGCGCGCGAGGGGCAACAGTGCGGGGGAGAGACTGGCATCCGGAAGGCAGTGGGTAGCTGCGGCCGTTGTCGCCGCGATCGCGATCGCCGGCGTGGCCGCGATTCCGTTCCTGGCCGACGGCAAACCCATCGTCGCGGAGGTCCCCGACCGCACCATCCTCATCCAATGGGAGGCGGCCGCGGGCACTGCGGGAAGTGAATTAAGCCGCGTGATGGCAATCGCCGGCACCGAATTGCGCTCCGTGCCCGGCGTCGACTCCGTCGGCGGCCATGTCGGCCGGGCGATCACATCCGACACTGCATCCGACGTCAGCTCGGCAGAGCTCTGGGTCACGATGACGCCCGAAGCGGACTTCCGGGGCGTCCGGGCTGCCGTCGAGGACATCGTCATCGGGTATCCCGGAATCGCCACCGAGGTCATCACCTACCCGGAACGGCAGATCGCCGCGGTCCGAGACGCCGGCGAGCAGCCCTTCCAGGTGCGCGTCTACGGCATCGATCTGGACGTCATGCGGGAGAAGGCCGAGGAGGTCAGGCAGATCCTGGCTGAGACCGACGGTGTGGTGAACCCCCGGGTGGACGTGACGATCGACCAGCCCATCGCGGAGATCGAAGTGAACCTTGCCGCCGCCGAGAAGCACGGCATCAAGCCCGGCGACGTGCGACGTGCGGCCGCCGCCATTTTGCAGGGCATAGAAGTCGGGTACCTGTTCGAACAGCAGAAGGTGTTTCAGGTGGTGGTCAAGGGCAACGCCGAGGTTCGCAACAGCCTGACGAGCGTGCGTGAGCTGGTCATCAACACGCCCGACGGCGGTCATGTGCAGCTGGGTCAGGTGGCCGAGGTGCGGGTCAGCCCGAACCAGACGGTCATCAACCACGACGACACGTCCCGGCGCATCGATGTCAGCGCAGAAATCGAGGGACGGAGCCTCGCGGATGTCACGACCGACATCCAGGCGGCCATCGCGAAGATGGAGTTCCCGGTCGAGCATCACGCCGCGATTCCCCCGCAGTACGAGGAACAACAGGCTTCCGGGCAGCTCGTCTGGTGGCTGCTCGCCGCGGCCGTCATCGGGATTCTCATCCTCCTGCAGACGGTCCTGGGCAGCTGGAAACTGGCGGGGCTTGCTTTCGTGCTCCTGCCCGTGGCGCTGTTCGGCGGCCTGCTGGCCGCCGTGCTTGCCGAGGGCATCGGCTCGCTCTACGCGCTGATTGGATTCGCGGCCGTGCTGGCCATCGCCGTGCGGGATGTGATCCTGCTCCTGGGTCGATACCAGACCCTGCAGGGCCGCGACCCATCGGCGTCGCCGGAGAGCCTCGTCCGGGCGGCGTACCGGGACCGGCTTGCTCCGACCATCCTGGCCGGCCTGACGACGGCAGTTGCCCTGATCCCCCTGGTTCTCCTGGGGGGCGCAGTCGGAGTGACCACAATATTGCCGCTGGCCGTCATCGTCTGGGGCGGACTGGCGACGTCGGCGCTGCTCACCCTGCTCATCCTGCCCATCCTCCTCGTGCGGTTCGGGCCCGCGAGACAGGTGGAATGGGAAAGCTCGCTCGTAAGTTCTGATGGACCTGTACCGCAAGAGAGGCAGGACGTGTCATGAAAACCAACAGTCGTTCGCTGCGCCGGGGGACGATGGCAGCCGCGGTGGCCGCGGCGCTTGCCGTGGGCCTGACCGGTTGCGTCCAGCCTCCGGTCGAAGCGGCGCCCATCATCGCCGCGGCAACGAAGGAAGAGATCGCGGGCACGGACCTGAGCAAGCTGACCCTCACCGAGCGGGCCGTGGAACGACTCGACCTGCAGACGGTGGCCGTCACGGTCGGCGCCGGCGGGCTCGAAGTCTCGTACGGCGCCCTGATCTACACCTCCGAGGGAGACACCTGGGTGTACACGAACCCCGAGCCGCTCGTGTATATCCGGGCGCAGGTCGTCGTGGAACGCATCGACGGGGACACGGTCCGGCTGAGTGCGGGCCCCGCGGCCGGTACGAAGATAGTCACGGTAGGAGCGGCCGAGCTCTACGGCGCCGAATTCGACGCGGCGCACTGACATGCGCCGCGTCATCGGGTTCAGCCTCAAGTTCCGGTCGGTGATCGTCGCGATCGCCGTCGGGATCATGCTGTTCGGGGGAGTCCAGCTGAGCACGGCCTCCGTGGACGTCTTTCCCGAGTTCGCGCCGCCCAAGGTGGAGATCCAGACCATCTGCATCGGCCTGACCGCCGAGGAGGTTGAGCAGCTGGTCACCGTGCCCCTCGAGGAGGCGCTCAACGGCGTCGAGGGCCTCGACGACCTGCGCTCGAAGTCGGTCGAGCAGCTGTCCTCGGTCGTGATGATCTTCGAACCCGGCACGGACCTCCTGACGGCCCGTCAAATGGTGTCGGAACGCATCGCCATCGTGGTCCCGACGCTGCCCACCTGGGCCGCGCCGCCGGTGATGCTCCAGCCGCTCTCGTCGACCAGCCGGGTCATGAAGATCGGGCTGACATCCGATGAGCGCTCGCTGATGGAAATGTCCATGATCACCTATTGGAAGATCAGGGCGCATCTGCTGCGGGTGCCCGGCGTCGCAAACGTGGCGATCTGGGGCGAGCGACTGCAGATGCTCCAGGTGCAGGCGGAGCCGGACAAGATGCTGGCAGAGGGCGTATCCCTGAACCAGGTGATGGATGTCACGGCGAATGCGCTGGACGCCGGCCTGCTGCAATACTCCCCGGGCGCCCTGATCGGAACCGGGGGAAGCATCGGCACCCCCAACCAGCAGCTGGGCATCCAGCACGTGTTGCCGATCGCGACGGCCGAGGATCTCGCGAACGTGACCATCGAGGACCGTGACGGGACGCCGCTCAAGCTCGGGGACGTGGCGACCGTCGTCGAAGATCATCAGCCGCTGATCGGCGACGCGGTGATCAACAACGGCGAAGGCCTCATGCTGATCGTGGAGAAGCTCCCCTGGGGGAACACCCTCGAGGTCACGGAGGGCGTTGAGGCCGCGCTCGAGGAGATGAAACCCGGGCTCAGCGGCATCGACATCGATACCGCGATCTTCCGGCCGGCGTCATTCATCGAGGAGTCTTTGGACAACCTGACCCGGTCGCTCCTCCTGGGCTGCCTCCTGGTGATGATGGTTCTGGGGGCCTTCCTCTTCCAATGGCGCACGGCGCTGATCAGCCTGATCGCCATCCCGCTCTCCCTCGTGTCCGCGGCGCTGGTGCTGTATCTGACCGGCAGCTCGATCAACACCATGGTCCTCGCGGGACTGGTGATTGCGGTGGGCGTCGTGGTGGACGACGCGATCATCGACATCGAAAACATCATTCGCCGCCTGCGGCAGCATCGCGCCTCCGGCAGCACGAGATCCACGTCCTCGGTTGTGCTGGAGGCCTCGCTCGAGGTGCGCGGCCCGATTGTCTATGCCACGTTGATCATTGTCGTCGCGGCCATCCCGATCTTCTTCCTCGAGGGGCTGACCGGGGCGTTCTTCAGGCCGCTGGCCATCTCGTACACGCTGGCCGTGCTGGCTTCGATGGTGGTCGCGTTGACCGTCACTCCCGCGCTGGCGCTGCTCTTCATGCGCAACCTGCCGCTGAAGGAACAGGAGCCGCCGCTCGTGCGGGTGCTCAAGCGCGGATACCGCACGGTTCTGAAACCGATCGTCCGGAGGCCCGCGGGAGGGTACATCCTGTTCGGCTCCCTGGCCGCAACGGGCGCCCTCGTTGCTCCGTTGCTCGGGCAGTCGTTGCTGCCGGACTTCAAGGAGCGGGACTTCCTGATGCACTGGGTGACCCAGCCGGGTACCTCGGTGGCCGAGGAATACCGCATCAGCAAGCTCGCCTGCCAGGAGTTGCTCACCATCGACGGTGTCAACAACTGCGGCGCCCACATCGGGCAGGCGTTCGCGGCCGACGAGGTCGTCGGCGTCCATTTCGGCGAGAACTGGATCAGCATCGACCCCGAGGCGGACTACGAGAAGACCCATGCCGCGGTCCTGGAAATGGTCGAGGGGTATCCGGGCATCCACCGGGACGTCCAGACCTATTTGAAAGAGAGGATCAGGGAGGTCCTGACAGGCTCGAGCAACGCGGTCGTGGTGAGGCTCTACGGCGATGACCTGAACCTCTTGCGGTCGACGGGCGATGACATCCTGGAGATCTTCGAAAAAATCCCCGGGGCGATCGACGAGCATGTGGCCCTGCAGGTCGACATCCCCCAGCTCAGCGTCAAGGTGGACCTCGAGAAAGCCCAGACCTACGGGCTGAAGCCGGGCGATGTGCGGCGCGCGGCGGCAACACTGGTTGCCGGCGAAGAGGTCGGTGACGTCTACCGGGGCGGCAAGGCCTACGACGTGCAGGTCTGGAGCCCGGTGGAGATCCGCTCCGACGTGAGCAGCATCCGCAACCTGCCCATTGACACACCCAGCGGAGAGCAGATCAAACTGTCCGACGTCGCAGACGTCAAGCTCATCGCGACGCCGAATGTCATTCAGCGCGAGGAGGGCTCCCGGCGCATCGACATCGAGGCCAACGTCGAGGATGGCACCCTCGGGACGGTGGTCGCGGCGATGGAGGCCGGGCTGGCCGACCTGGAGCTGCCGACGGGGTTCCACGCCGAAGTCCTCGGCGAGTTCCAGGAACGTGAAGCCGCCTCACGGCTCCTGCTGACGCTGGCGCTGCTGGCGCTGGCCGTGATCTTCCTCCTCCTGCAGGCCGCGTTCGGCAGCTGGAGGCTGGCGACGTTGATCATGCTGACGCTGCCGATCGCCCTGGTCGGCGGGGTCTTCGCGGCCTTTCTGGGCGGTGGGGTGCTGTCGCTGGGCTCGATCGTCGGATTCCTCACGGTGATGGGCATCGCCGCGCGCAACAGCATCCTTCTGATCAATCACTGCCAGCACCTCGAGAAGAAGGAAGGGGTGACATTCGGCCCCGAGCTGGTGCTGCGCGGCGCCGGCGAGAGGCTCTCTCCGATCCTGATGACCACGCTGGCCACGGGACTCGCGCTCGTGCCGCTCGTGGTCATGGGCAACCTCCCCGGCCATGAGATTGAACACCCGATGGCACTCGTGATCCTGGGCGGGCTGTTCACCTCGACCCTGCTCAACCTGTTCGTGGTGCCGTCCCTGTACCTGAGATTCGCCAAGTCGAAGGCCTCGCTCGTTCCCGCCGAACTGTGAGTTTGGCACCTTCCCGGGCACCACGAAGGTGCCAAACTCACAGTTCGGCGGAGGGGCCGAGCACGAAGTCCCGGGTTTCTCCCGGCGCGAGCATCGACTCGCGTCCCTCCACCCTGACCCGGATCGGCGTGGCACCGCCGGCGTGCAGCCTCAGGCGCAGGGTCGTCGCGGTCACCTCCAGCCGGATCGGCTGCTCCCGGTAGTTGATCGTGAAGACCACCCGCGCCAGCTCCGCGGGCAGCACCGGGTGTAGCCAGAGCATGTCCTCCCGGATCTCGAGCCCGGTGTAGCAGCGCACGACCATGTCCATCGAGCCCGCCATGGCCCCGAGGTGGATCCCTTCGGGAGTGGACCCGCCCTGGATGTCGGCCAGGTCGCTCTCCAGCGCCCGGGTCAGGAAATCCCAGGACGCCTCCCGGTCGCGCCGGGCCTCCAGCCACGAATGCACGACATTGCTCAGGGTCGACCCGTGCGTCGAACGGGCGCCGTAGAACTCCACGGTGCGCACGATCGCCTCCGGCGGCAGCGCGTATCCCATCTCATGAAGCAGCTCGCGGAGCTCCTCTGCCGAGAAGAGGTAGAGCAGCATGAGCACGTCGGCCTGCTTGGACACCCGGTAGTTGTTCGTCGTGTCGCCCTCGGCCTGGAGGATCAGGTCGAGGCGGCCGATGGAGTCGTACCGGTCCCCGTACGCCTGCCAGTCGAACTCGGCCAGGTCTTCGTAGCCCTCGAACTGGCTGATCACGCCGTCGGCGTGGAAGGGCACGCGCAGCCGCCGGCCGATGTGCTCCCACCGGCCGACCTCCTCCGGCCGCAGTCGCAGACGGTTCCACAGCGGTCGGCAGTAGCGCCCCTCGAGCAGCGACACCGTTTCGATCGCGCGCCGCAGCACCCATGCGGTCATGACGTTCGTGTACGCGTTGTTGCGCAGACCCGAGCCGGGGGAGCCCGGGTAGCCGTCATGGAACTCGTCCGGCCCCATCACGCCCTCGATGTCGTACCGGTCGGCGGTCTCGTCGTAGCGGGCCAGGCTGGCGAAGAAGCGCGCCACCTCGAGCAGGATCTCCGCGCCCTGGCGGATGAGGAACTCCAGGTCGGCCGTCGACTGGTAGTGCTGCCAGACGCTGTACGCGAGGGCCAGCCCGACGTGCCGCTGCAGGTGGGAGTTGTCGGGCATCCAGGTGCCGCTGCGCGTGTTGAAGAACTCGGTCGGGGTCACCTCGCGCCCGTCGATCCCGCTCTGCCACGGGAACATCGCCCCCTCGAAGCCGGACTCCTTCGCGGCGGCCCTCGCCTCGTCGAGGCGCCGGTACCGGTAGCCGAGCAGGGCGCGGCTGAGGTCGGGGCGGCGGAGGGTGAGGATCGGGTAGACGAACAGCTCGTCCCAGAACACGTGTCCGCGGTAGCCCTCGCCGTGCAGGCCCCGGGCCGGCATCCCCGCGTCGAGGTCGGCGTCGACGGCGGCCAGCGTCTGCAGCACGTGGAAGGTGTTCAGGTTCAGCGCCAGCGACGCTCGCTCGCTGGTGTGCATGCGCACGGCGAACTCGTCCCAGAGGATCTGCCAGGCGCGCTCGTGGGCGGCGGCGAGCCGCTCGGGTTCCGGCAGCCGCCGCATCCACGTCGCCACGGCCCTGGCCGGCGAGGCGATCGCCCGGTCCCGGGAGGTGCCGACGATGACCGTCTTCTCCACCGTGACCGGATGCCCCGGCGCCAGGTCCACCTCGAACTCGTGGGCGACCCACCCCTCGTCGTCGTGGAGCAGGCGCGGGGAGAGGGGAATGCGGGCGCCCGCCCGGTGGGCGCGGGTGCGCGCGGCCATGGCGATGTGGATGCCGGACTGGTTCGTCTCCACCTCGAGCAGCACCGTCTCCCCATCGATGGCCGCCGCGGTGCGCGGGATCAGGTGCGAGCCGGTGAGCAAGCGGTCGGCGGCGACGTTGCGGTTGGCCACCCGGCCCTCCAGCGCGGACCGGATCGTGATCGGCCCCGACCAGTCTTCGGCTTCAAAGGTCGTGGTCAGCACGGCCAGGCGGGGCGCGGCCTGGGACACGAACCGGTCGGAGGTGACCGTCGTGGTGCGCCCGGCCTCGTCCCGGAATCGGATGACGCGCCGGAGCATCCCGCGCCGGAGGTCGAGCTCCTGCAGGTAGCTGATCAACTGGGAGCCGCCCGGGCGGAACCAGTCGTTTTCGGCCACCTTGAACCAGAGCGGCAGCCAGTTCGGGCCGTTCACCAGGTGCTCGTCCTCAACGCTCCGGTCGCCGAGCTGCGTGTGCACCCGGTTGTAGACGCCGGCGAGGTAGGTCCCCGGGTAGTGCACGCCGTCGGCGCCGGTCTCTGTGGCGGCTCCGCGGGTTCCCCAGTAGCCGTTACCGAGGGTGCAAAGCGCTTCCCGCAGCCCCTCCGTCGCCGGGTCGAAGCCCACGTAGCGCAGCAGCCACGGGTCGCTGCCGGAGTCACCGCCCGCCCACCCGGGGAACTCCGGCCCCGGTTCGCGCGGCAGGTCGGGGAAGCCCACGTCGGCCCCGTCGAGGTTGGGCATCCGCAGGTCGAGGTCGCGCAGGTCGAGCTCGCCCAGGTCCGTCACCACGAGATCGGCCCCTTCGGCCCTGAGCCGGTCACCGTAGCCGGTGCGGTCGACGCCGATGACGAGTCCGAATCCGCCGCGGGAGGCGGCCCGCACCCCGGCTTCGGCGTCCTCGATGACCACGGCGTGCCCGGGGGACACCCGCAGCAGCCGGGCCGCCTCGAGGAACATAGCCGGGTCGGGTTTTCCGGGCAGGCCCAGCCTCGCCGCATCCGTGCCGTCGACCCGCGCGTCGAAGAGCCCGGTCAGCCCGGCGGCCGCCAGCACCGCCTGGCAGTTGCGGCTCGAGGTCACGACGGCGGTCGGGATGCCCTGCCCGCGCAGCCGGCGGAGCAGCGCCACGGTGCCGGGATACCCCTGCACCCCGCCGCCGATGAGCTGCTCGAACAGCGCCTGCTTACGGTCGGCCAGCGCGGTGATCCGCTCCGGCGCCGCCTCGAGCCCACGGGACGCCAGGAAGTTGCGGATGCCGTCTTCGCGCGGACGCCCGTCGACGTACCGCCGGTAGTCGGCGCCGACGTCGAATGCCGGCACCGGGCCGGCCGAGAGGAGCGGAAGCTGCTCGTCGAACAGGGCCTTCCAGGCGAGCGCGTGCACCGACGCGGTGTCGGTGACGACGCCGTCCAGGTCGAAGATCACGGCTTCGCGCCCTGACCGGGGCGAGTGCTGCGGCTCGATCTCGGTCACGATTGCACTCCTCACGGCGGCGTTGTGTGCCCATACTATGCAGGTGACGCTCGCGTTCGGCGAGTGACATGAGATCGGCCCATGCGTCGGGTCGGTTCGACGTCAGTGCGGTTCGACGTCACTGCCGCTCGACGTCACTGCCGCTGGGACCAGCGCCGGACGCCCTTTTCCGCCTCGACAATGATCAACACCGTTGAGCCCACGGCGATGCAGAGGAGCCATTCCCGGGCGTTCAGGGGCGTCAGCCCCAGCACGCTGGCGGAGACAGGCCAGGTAATCACGGCCCAGTGAGCGGTCAGGGCCGGTGGCGATGGCAACGCCCCTCCCGCGACCGCTGCCCACGAACGTGCCGATGAAAGCAACGTTTGCCTTGTCCGCTTCCACGACCTCCCGCGGGAGCGGATCCGTGTGCTCCGTCGCGGCGAAGGACTCTCCGGTCCGCATCGACTCGTCGTCCTGGAGGCCGTTCCTTTCGATGAGTCGCAGGTCGGCGGGAACTCGCTCACCGCTCTCGAACAGCACGATGTCGCGTCCGGGGACCACTCGTTCGGCGCCATCGCGCAGGACCCGGCAGGAGGGAGTCGAGAGGGATTGCAGCGCCCGCACATCGGCTTCCGCCTTGCGCTCCTGCACGAACCCCGGGCAGCGTTGATGCACAGGACCAGGAAGATGGCACCCGAATCCACCCACTGTTGCTGGATGAGCGTGATGACCGGCTGTCTCCGGATCCAGGCTGTGCCGCGGCACCGGCTCGGCTGCGGTCCTGGACGCGGCGATTTGCTTGGAGGTCACGATGTCGCCCCTGTTCCGGGCGGTTACTCCGTCCTTCCGGGGTCGTGCGGTTGCTCTCCCGTGAGCGAGCCGGCGTGGGCGCGTGCGGTGGGGTCGAGCCGGACCCGGATCAGGCTGGCGATCGTGGTCACGGTCAGGACGACAGCGATGACGCCAAGGCTGAGGTTGGTGCTGATCTCCGGCACTCGGTCGTCCAGGCCATGCCCCCAGTGCAGGACGAGTTTCACGCCGATGAAGGCCAGGATGAGGGCCAGGCCGGTGGAGAGGTAGACCAGCCGGTCCAGGAGCCCTTTGACGAGGAAGAAGAGTGCCCGCAGCCCGAGCAGGGCGAAGGCGTTGGCGGTGAAGACGATGTACGGTTCGTCGGTGATACCGAAAATCGCCGGGATCGAGTCGAGCGCGAACAACAGGTCGGTGCTGCCGATTGCCAGCAGCACGATGAAAAGTGGCGTCACCGCGCGGCGGCCGGCGCTGCGCGTGAACATACGCCCGCCGTCATAGTCCGTGCTGACGTTCAGGCTGCGGCGGGCCACCCGGACCAGCACGTTGTCGTGCACGTCGGGGTCGACGTTGCGGTGCCGGTAAAGCTGTACGGCCGTCACGATCAGCACGAGACCGAAGATCAGGAACATGAAGGAGAACAGCGAGAGCAGCGCGGCACCCAGGGCGATGAAGATCGCTCGCAGGACCAGGGCCAGTACTATTCCGAAGATGAGAACCTTCTGCTGGTACTTCTGCGGAACGGCGAAGGTCGACATGATGATCACGAAGACGAAGAGGTTGTCGATCGACAGGCTCTTCTCGACGATGTAGCCGGCGAAGTATTCCGCGCCGAGGTCCCAGCCCACCTGGGCGGCGAATACCAGACCGAACACGATCGCCACCGCGATGTAGAGGACCGATGAGATTGCCGCTTCGCGGAACTTGACAACGTGCGGCCGGGCGGCGGCCAGACCCAGGTCCAGAGCGAGCAGCCCCAGAATCAGTCCGATGGTCAGCGTCCAGCGGAGAGCGGTGACTTCGAGCACTAGTGACCTTTCTGTCGTCGGTCGAGATTACATCCGGCGTTCGCTTCCAAGGATAGACACCTGAAGTGAAATTCGCTAATCTGGATACGTACGTTGAATGGTTTCCGCACACATTCATGTGGCCAGCATGTTCGACTGGAAGGTGTCCGGCACGGCGCAGCCGAGCTGGCGCAGGAAGGGATTTCGTTGTTGTCCAATCGAGAGACACCTGCTTTTTTCCCTTTTGGATCGAGTGTTCCCGCCTCCACCGCGGTTCCCCCCGAACCCACCTACCTCGTCGTCGTGGCGGATTTTTTCGACGTCGCCCAGAGCCTGGCCGCGGCGTCTGTGCTGGCTCGTCGCGCAGGCGCGCGACTGTTGATCGCGCTTGCCCGCTCCCGTTGCGGTTTCACGACCGACGCTGCGATCGCACGACGCGTCGTTGTGCGGAGGCGGCAGGAGCTGCTGGACTTGGAGCGTCTTGCTCACCAGGTACTAGACCGCACGGGCGTCGCATTCGACACAGTCCTGATGACCTACGGGGGCAGTGGCACCCAGCCCGGAAGCAGTCGTAGCATGTGTGCAGCCATGGACCGCCTGGCTCGCCGCCATGGTGCCACGCAGCTGCCCAAACAACCGATCATCCCACCACCGCCCACCACGCCAGCGACCTAAGAGCCGGCATCGCCCGTCACCCCGATAAGGAGAACAACCCATGAGCGCTGAAGACACGATCGACAACAGCGAACTGGTACCCGCACCGCGCAACAGCATTGTGGTCGGACACGATGGATCCGACTATGCCGATGACGCCCTGGGCGCGGCCCTCGAGCTCGCCGACCAGCTGCATGTCCCCGTCCTGGTGGTGCGGGCCTGGTCCATCGCGACGGCTCCGCGCCCGTCCAATTGGGACTTCGGGTACGTCTCGTCGTTCGATGAGTATTCCGCGGCCGTCCACGACGAACTTGTGCGGGACGCGCGCGCCGCGGTCAAGAAATATCCCGCGGTTTCGGTCAGCTACCGCGCCGTTCACGCCGGCCCCGCGCAGAGCCTCATCGACCTCTCACGCGACGCCCGCCTGCTCGTCGTCGGAACCCGCGGGCGTGGCGGACTCGCGGGGATGCTGCTCGGTTCCGTGAGCGAGCAGTGCGTACGGCACGCGGCTTGCCCCGTCCTGGTCGTGCGGCCGCGCACCTGACGGGGCGCTTAGAATTTCTGCGGTCGCAGCACGGTGATGTCGCTCATGAACAGGATCATGGCGTAGTCGTCGTAGTAGTGCTCCTGGAGGGAGGCGGCGATCGCTTCGGCTGTCTCCGCGTCGCACACAACCTCGACGCGGATGTTGGCGCTCGCCTCCCAGCCGGCATCGCGAACGCCGCGGTTCCCTTTTCCGCGGGCATCGGTGATGGTGTAGCCGTGCGCATGCAACCGATCGAGATCCCGAACGAGGGTGCCCTCGAGTGCTGCTTCGGTGACGATGGTCAAGAGCGTGCGGGTATGGTTGTGCATTCGTCTCATCCTCTCGCGAATGTATGTGCCCACACGGAGAGCGCGTGGTAGATCGGGATGCCGAGCAGGACATTGAACGGGAATGTTATGCCCAGCGCGGCGGCCAGGGACAGGGTGGGGTTGGCCTCGGGCACTGAAATGCGCATGGCGGCCGGCACCGCGATGTAGGAAGCGCTCGCCGCCAGCGTCGCGAGAATGGCCGTTCCGCCGATGGAGAGCCCTAGAGCCCATCCCAGCCAGGTCCCCACCAGTGCCGAAAAGAGTGGCATCCCGATACCAAAGGCAACCAGAAATGGCCCGTGGCGGCGCAGGCTGCCGGCCTGTTTCGCCGTGATCAACCCCATCTCCAGCAAGAATAGGGCGAGGATTCCCTTGAATAGGTCGAAGAACAACGGCTCGATCGACGCGAGACCGTCCGGCCCCGCCGCCCAGCCGATGAACACTCCGCCGAGCAGGAGCACGATGCCCTTCCCCAGGAAGACCTCATGGGCAACCGAACCCCAGCGCGTCTCGCGTGAGAGACCCCGGGCGAGAACAATTCCCACCAGAATGGCCGGCACCTCCAGAAGGACCAGAAGAAGCGGCATGTGCGCTTCGAAGGCGATCTGCCGGCTGCCGAGATAGGCAACCGCCACGGCGTAGGTGCCCACGCTCACGGAGCCGTAGTGGGCGGCGATCGAAGCCGCATCCGCACGTGTGAATCGGCCCAGGTGGCGCAGCACGGGGAATGCGATGAGGGAGAGGGCCAGGCCCAGGGCCACCACAGCCAGCATCTGCGGCAGCAGATTGCCGAACGGCTGCCTGGCGAGTTCGATTCCGCCCTTGAGGCCGATGGAGAGCAACAGCACGATACTAGCGAACTCGTACACCGCCGCTGGGAGACGCAGTTCCGAACGCAGCAGGCCCGCGACGGCGCCGAGCACGAAGAAGAGGATGACTGGATCGATCACATGGTGGCTCTCTGGTTCGTTGTCGAGCGATGTATGCTAATGATAGCCGGTATGACATAGCGTGTATTTCAAAACGTGTGTCATCTATAATCAGAGGATGGCCGACTGGACCTTCCTCACTAATCACGCACACGTTCTGCTGTGTGTCTCCACAGACCCCGGTATGCGGTTACGGGACATTGCGGGAGCGGTGGGCATTACCGAACGCGCCGCCCAGCGCATCATCGCCGAACTTGTCGCAGACGGGTATCTCACGCGTCGACGCGATGGACGGCGTAACCGCTACGAGCTCTACCCGGAGCTGCCGCTTCGGCATCCCTTGGAAAGTGACCACCAAATCGGCGAACTTCTCGTGGCGCTTGGATCCGAACACCGCGTTTAGACGGTTAGACGATTACTCAGGTATCAGCACGGCCCACATGGGGTGCCGAGGCTCCCAACCTCGGAGATTCTGCCTGGCCGGGCAGGTGGTTGGATGGACCCATGACCTCGAGCCACGCGTACATGGACGATTTCGCCCGATTCATCACGGCCTCGCCGTCGTCGTACCACGCGGCCGCCGAGGTCGCCCGCCGCCTCGACGCCGCCGGGTTCACCCGCCGCGATGAGACCGAGCAGTGGCCCGCCACACCCGGCCGGCACTACATCGTGCGCGACGGGGCCGTCATCGCCTGGGCGCAGCCGGCCGCTGCCGGCCCGACCACCCCGTTCCGCATCCTCGGCGCCCACACCGATTCGCCCGGCTTCAAGCTCAAGCCGAAGCCCACGCTGGCCTCCCAGGGCTGGCTGCAGGCCGGGGTCGAGGTGTACGGCGGGCCTCTGCAGAATTCCTGGCTCGACCGCGAACTGGAACTCGCCGGGCGCCTCGTCACCCGTGACGGCGCCGAGCACCTCGTGCGCACCGGCCCGTTCCTGCGTATCCCGCAGCTCGCCGTGCACCTCGACCGCGAGGTCAACACAGCCGGCCTCACCCTGGACCGCCAGCGCCACCTCAACCCCGTGTTCGGGGTCGGCGACAGCTCGCAGGCCGACCTCGTCGGGCACCTGGCCGGCCTCGCCGGGCTGGAGGGGGCGGATGTCGCCGGCTACGACATCCTCACCGCAGACACCGCCGCCCCAGCCACGTTCGGCCGGGACTCCACCCTCTTCGCCGCCGGCCGCCTCGACAACCTCACCTCGGTGCACGCGGGCCTGCTCGCGCTCATTGCCGCGCCGGAGGACACCGGGCAGATCAGCGTGCTGGCCGCCTTCGACCACGAGGAACTCGGCTCCCAGTCGCGCTCCGGGGCCAGCGGACCGCTGCTCGACGACATCCTCACCCGCATCGGCGCCGCCCTCGGCGCCGACGTCTCGGACCGGCTCCGCGCGTACGCCGGCTCCTGGTGCCTCTCCGCCGACGCCGGCCACGCCGTGCACCCGAACTACCCCGAGCGCCACGACCCGGCCAACACGCCCATCGCCGGCGGCGGCCCGCTGCTCAAGATCAACGCCAACCAGCGCTACGCGACGGATGCCGTGGGCGCGGCCCTCTGGGCGCGCGCCTGCGAGCAGGCCGACGTGCCGTACCAGGAGTTCGTGTCGAACAACACGGTGCCCTGCGGGTCGACGATCGGGCCGCTCACCGCGACCCGGCTCGGCATCCGCACCGTCGACGTCGGAGTTGCGCTGCTCTCGATGCACTCGGCGCGGGAGATGTGCCACGTGAACGACCCGGTGCTGCTGTCCGCGGCGATCGGCGCCTTCTACGCAGGCGCCTGAGCCTGAGCCTGAGCCGGGCCGACGCGGCGTCAGCCGGGCTGACGCCGCGCGAGCCGGCTCAGCCGCCGAACGGGTAACCGAGGTCCCGGTCGACCCCATGGCGCCCGTCGCGGGGGCCGGAGTCGGGCAGGGCCGGAAGCTGGTCGCCGTCGCGGGCGTAGAGCGAGGTGCGTTTCGGCGCGACCCGCCGGGCGGCCGGGCCCTCTCCGATGACCGCGACCACCGTTTCGGAGACGATCACGGCACCGGGAGCGTCTGGCGGAACGAGCCTGGCCACCGGATGTCCCGCCCGGGTCAGCACGACGTCCTGGCCGTCCGCCACCCGGGCGAGCAGCACGAAGAGGTGCAGCTTCGCGACCTCCACGCTCACCGTGAGGGTGTCCCATCCTTCGGCGCCGGGCCGCCGCGCGGGGAAGGGGTCGTACTCCTCGTCGCGGTCCACCCCGTGGCGCCCGTCGCGGGGGCCGGGATCGGGGAGCTCGGGAAGTTGGTCGCTGTCGAAGGTGTAGCCCATGGCGGGCTCCTCTCCACGGGTCGGTGCCTGTGCGGATGCCTGTGCGTGCGGATGCCTGTGTCAGACGGTACGCCGACTGCGCCGTGCCCGCCACTGGGGTAGCTTTGAGTCATACCAGCGGCGCGGACCCGGAGCACCGAGGTCGGCCGAAACCAGCGGCAGCGGGCACAGTCAGGGAACGGGCACAGTCATGAAGCGTCGGACCTTCCTCATCGGGTCGGCGTCCGGGCTGTCCATTTTCGCGCTCACCGCGTGCACCGGCCCGTCACCGGTGCCCTCCATCAGCCCGTCCCCGTCGGAATCCCCGTCGCCGTCCCTCGTGCCCCGGCCGCAGGCCATGCGGCGCACCTCGTGGTCGAAGGATCCCTTTGCGCGCGGGTCGATGAGTTTCACGGCGGTCGGGGCGACGCCGGCGGATCGCACCACGCTGGCCACGCCCGTGCAGGACCGGGTGTTCTTCGCGGGCGAGGCCACGTCGGTCGAGCTGCCGGGCACCGTGCAGGGCGCCCGTGACTCGGGCCGCCGCGCCGCCCGGGAGGTCATGGCCGTCGCCGGCGCAGACGAGCGCATCGCCGTCGTCGGAGCGGGAATGGCCGGCATCACGGCTGCCGGGCTGCTCCGCGACGCCGGGTACGACGTCGTCGTGATCGAGGCGCGCAAGCGCGTCGGTGGGCGGATCGCGACCGTCTCGGATCCGGACTGGCCGTTCCCGATCGAGCTCGGACCATCCTTCGTTCGCAACTCCACCGCGAGCCGGCTGGATGAGGACCTCGCCAGGGCCGGGGTGACCACCCTCCCGGTGCCCGGCGGCACGGAGACCCGCACACCGGCCGGCGCCATCGCGCCGGTGTCGCCGGTGGGCTCCGGTGCCGTGGCCGAGGCCATCGCCTGGGCGGCCGGCCAGCCGCAGGACGTGTCCGTCGCTGTGGCCCTCGTCGAATCGGGGGCCTCCGACCTGTCCGACACCCCCGGCGAAAACGGCGTCTCCGAGGTCGACTGGCTCGATCACGCCGTCGCCGGCGAGATCCAGCAGCTCTCCGGAGCCGAGGCGGGGCTGGTATCCGCGTGGTTCCCGCCGCAGGCCGGAACCGGCGACGACACCGCGGAAGACGGAACCTGGCAGGGAGACCGGATCGTGCTCGGCGGGTACTCCACCCTCGTGTCCGAAGCCGCCGTGGACCTCGACCTGCTGGCCTCCAGCGCCGTGCGACGGATCGCCTACACCGACGAGGGCGTCAGCCTGCGGCTCGAGACCGGAGAATCACTCGGGGCCGACCGGGTGATCGTCACCGTCCCGCTCGGCGTGCTCAAGACCGACGCACTGGAGTTCGCGCCGCCGCTTCCGTTCGAGCACCGCGGGGCGATCGCCGCGCTCGGGATGGGCGTGCTCGACAAGGTGTGGTTGCGCTTCCCCGAGCCCTTCTGGGACACCGACGTCACGCTCTGGTCCGTCGTCGGCGGCGACTCCGGCTTCCAGGACTGGGTGAACCTCGAACCGCTCACCGGCGAGGCGGTGCTGATGGGCGTGGTGGCCGCCGACGACGCCCTGCGCCTGGCGAAGCTCGGCGACGACGACTTCCTGGCGGCCGCACTGGCCAGCCTCGAGCCGTTCGCCCTGCCCGTTCCCGAACCGACCGGCTAGCCGGTCGGGCTCATCCACCGGGGCGCCCAGCGGAGCTTCGTCAGGGCGATCAGGCCCGCCGCGACGCCGGTCATCAGGGCCACGGCGAGCGCGCAGTACAGCACGGTTTCGAGGGGGCCGCTGACCTGCACGGGGTCGAGGAAGAAGTACGGATACCAGCCGACCCCGGCCCCGCGGACCAGGGTGAAGACGCCCCACAGCAGCGGGTACACCACAATCCAGGCGAGGGGCTTCCAGGTCAGGCGCGCCTTCCCGAAGTCGAGCATCCAGTCCAGAAGGGCGAAGGTCGGGATCCAGAAATGCAGGAGCTGGCTCGACCAGGGAACCTCGATCGTGTAATCGCGGGTCGATGACTGGATGACGATGCTGAGGAAGACGATCCCGGACACCACCATGTAGCTCGTCACCAGCACCCGGAGGATGTCGAGCCAGGGCGGATCCACCGGGCGCCGGAACGCGATCCGGGCGGCCGTGAAGAAGAGGACGACCCCGGCGATGGCACTCTGCACCGTGAAGTAGCTGAAGAAGTTGCTGGTGACGAACGTGGCGAAGCCGAGCACATAGTCGAAGTCGCCCACGAGGGCCGTAATCAGGATCAGAGCCAACAGGATGCGGGCGACACCGAAGATCTTGCGTACCTCCACGCGCGTTCGGCGGGGGCCGAACGTTCGCAGGGGCATGCTGCCACGCTACGCCCCTCCGGTCCGGGCGGGGGACGCCGGGCGGGACCCCGGGATTCGGGGGTCGACCGGCGCCGCCTCGCGGAGTAGCGTCGGAACAAATCACGGCGGACGCCGAAGGGAGCCGACCAGGCATGTCATCACTGACGAATTACGGCCAGGCGATTGCGGCCACGACCATGGCCATCCAGGAGTTGCTCGCGTCACCGCCGCTCAACCTGCAGGTCACCGCACGCACCCCGCATTCGACGCGGGTCGGCGTGAGCGGGCCGTCCATGAATCTCTTCCTCTACAGCGACGGCCTGATCAGCTATCGCGAGGAAACCGAGCGGCACGGCCAGAGCCGGATGATCGCGGAGCTCCACTACCTCGTCACCGCGTACCCCGGCGACGACGCCGACGCCGATGCCGCAAGCCACCAGGCCTACGGCGCCGCCCGGGCCGCCATCGAGCGCCACCCCGTGGTTCCCGTGCAGGTCGCACCGGGCGACACCCTCCAGGTCTGGCTCACCCCGACGCCGATGACGGTGGAGGTGATGTCGGCCCTGTGGCTGGCGTTCGCCTCACCGCTCCGGCTGTCGTTTGGGATCATGGCCGCCTTCACCCTGGACGCCTCAGAGGGGCCGGTCGCGATCGGCACGATCCGCGACGTCGTCACGGCGTCGGGAGCCGGCAGGCTCGCCGTGTTCAGCGGGCCGGATGACGCGGCGAAGTCCGCGGGGGCGGCATCCGTCGCCCAGGCGCTCGGCAAGCCCGTGCTGCAGGTCCCGCTGGGCGAGATCGTCAGCGCCTACCTGGTCGAGACCGAGGGCAAGCTCGCCAGACTCTTCGCCCAGCCCGAGAACGCAGGTGGCGTGCTGCTGATCACGGAGGCGGACTCGCTGTTCGGCGTACGCCCGGAGGCCCTCGACATTCAGGACCCCTACGCCGATGTCGACGTGGCGCAGGTGCTCGAACTCCTCGCGCGTGCCCCCGGACCGGTGATCATCGCCGTGCGCGAGTCGATCGGTCCGGAACTGGCCGACCGGGCCGCGGTGGAGGTGCAGTTCCCGCCGGCCGACCCCGGGCCGGAGACGCCGGAGTCTCCGCCCGCCCCCTGACCACCGCGCGCTCCACTCCCGGTCTGCACTCCCAGTTGAGTTGCGGAGAAACACCCTTCATTTCGCAATT
Organism: Cryobacterium sp. TMT1-2-1; assembly: GCF_004403955.1. NCBI lineage: Bacteria > Bacillati > Actinomycetota > Actinomycetes > Micrococcales > Microbacteriaceae > Cryobacterium > Cryobacterium sp. TMT1-2-1. The sequence continues at coordinate 23,169 of NZ_SOHC01000035.1, read as the reverse complement.
GAAGGTACTTTCTCCGCAACTCAACGAGGAACGCGTCCGCTCAGCGTGCTGGTCGAGCTGCGCGAGGCGGATCCAGGATGCCCTGAAGGAGCAGCACGAGCACGAGCTCGAGCAGGCCGATGCCGAAGTAGACCGCCTGAAGCACGCTGAAGGGGATGACGACCATCTGCACGAAGATCCAGACGAGGATCCCGCACCCCGCCACCGCGCTCGCCGCGTCCGCCCAGCGCTGCCGCCGCAGCAGCAGGAGCCAGGCGACCAGGTGGGTGCCGCCGACCACGACGAGCAGGATGAGGCCGGGCAGCAGGTAGGAATCAAACGGCGAGCCCTCGAGGTACTCGGGCTGCGGTGTGATGCCGAGGGAGCCGATGCTCGGCCCGAACATCAGGGCGAAGCCGCCGCCGGCCGAGGTGAGCGCCACCAGGGCCTGGATGACGAGGAGCGAGCCGCGCCAGACCATCGCCAAACCCGGTCAACCCAGGGCGGCGAGCCGGGCGAAGCTGGGATCGCGGCGCTGTTCGGGCCGTGCGGGGGCGAGGATCGTGGCCCGGTGCCCGTCGACGGACGGGGTGTCATCCGCCCCGAGCACCTGGCTTCGCCCGGCACCGTGCAGCCACCAGAGTGACGCGGTCCAGGCGCTGATCAGCGCGTCGATGAGGTCTTCGCGGTGCTTGTAGTCCCGGTCGAGCAGCGGGGAGCATTCGGTCACGAGCGTGTCGGTCAACGGATGCGACGCCAGGTTCAGCGGCGGCGACGCGTCGGCCAGGCGCCACATGCGTTCGATCAGGTCGTCGCAGACCAGCGCGCGGGCGAGGCGCCGGTCCTGGACCGGCAGCGCCACCCCCATCCGCTTGTAGCGCGGGCGCTTGTCGTCGTAGCCAAACTCCGGGGCGCCGACGAGGGTCGTGTACGGGTAGCACTCGAAGAAGGTGGGTCGGGCGGGATCCGGCTGCTCGAGGCCGTCCGTGTAGGTCCAGCCGGCGGCTTCGAGGCGCTTGCGCAGGGAGACGCCGCCCTGCCAGGGCCGGCCGAGATTCGACGCGTTCGCCGCGACGTGCCAGCGACCGTAGCGGCTGCCCGTTTCGCGTTCGCACAGGCGCATCCCGGTGGGGTTGTTCACGACCAACGGGGCGTCGATGGCCAGCACCGCACCCGGCTCGACCATCGACCCGATCCAGTCGAGCACGGCATCCGTACCCCTGGCCCAGCCGGCGTCGATCACCGTACCGGTTTCGTCGATGCAGGCCAGGCCTGTTTCATTGGCCGGGCGGGCGTCGCTGCCTTCGGCCCACGCCAGGTCGACCCCGAGGAAACGTGTCATAGCTATGGATAACACAGGCCCCGCCGGGGCCGCCCGGGATAGCGGAACGGAACGGCCGCCGATACAATGCGGGCGCGCGGTGCCCCGGTGCCGGGTGTCTCGCGCCGGCTCAGGTGTCGTCGGAGAACGAGAAGAGCAACGGCTGCGCGGTCACCGGCTGCGGGCGGGCCGCGCGCGGTGCGGCCGGTGCGATGATGGTCCGCGGCGCGGGCCGTGAATCCCCCGGGCGCACCCAACCCGGCCCGGCCGGAACGGCGAGGTTGCGCTGGTAGGCCTCGGAGACCGCGCGGGCCCGGGCATCCGCGCCTTCGTTGAGCGGGTGGTTTGCGTGCCCCTTGACCCACTCGAACCGGTACCGACGGCCCACGAGCACCGCGTCGATTTCGATGAGCTGGTCCAGGTTCATGACGGGCTTCCCGTCGGCCTTGCGCCAGCCCTTGGCCTTCCAGCCGCGCATCCATTTGGTGACCGAGTTGATCACGTACTGGCTGTCGCAGATGACGAGCAGCTCGTCGTCGAGGTGCGCGGTGGCGCGGAACAACTCGAGCACGGCCTGGAGCTCACCCTGGTTGTTGGTGGCGTGCTTCCAGCCGCCGGCTCCCCAGCAGGAATCGTCGACGTACCAGGCCCACCCGGCCGGACCGGGGTTACCGAGGGCCGAACCGTCGGCAGCGGCGATGATCGTCATGCGAGCCTTTCCAGGTGGCCTGCCGGGGTGCAGGGCCTCTCCAGTGTGCCATCCCGCGAGGTCCGGATCGTCACACCCGCGTCGGTCTAGAGTGAGGATGTGACATCAACCATGAGCGTGCAGGTGCGGTATTTCGCGGCGGCGGCCGAGGTCGCCGACTGCGACGAAGAGACGGTTCTGCTGCCTCTCGGCGCGACCGTCGGCCAGTTGCGCGCCGAACTCTCGCACCGTCACGGGCCGGGCATGGAGGCCGTGATGGCCTCCGGATCGTTCCTCGTCGACTCCGTCGTCAGCCGTGACCCGGCCCGCCCGGTGGGCGCGCGGGTCGACGTACTCCCGCCCTTCGCCGGCGGCTAGCGCGTATCTCCGACAGCCTGACGAGCCGGGGATATCGCGCCGCGCGGGCCGGCTTGCCGTACTCCGTGGTTACGGAATGCGTCAGCGGGCGACGGCCGGTACGTCGAGCGCGAGGTCCGGTTGACGGCCATAACCATCGATGCGTACCTTGTCCTCCTGCACAGTGACGACCGCATACGCGTTGGCGGGGTGCGCCTCTTCGACCATCCCCTTCAGCGTTACGTAATGGATTCCGTTGACTACTTGATAGGCGCCTGCGTGGTAATGACCGTTGATGTAGGCCACCACGTTGTCATGAGACTCCAACGCCTCCTGGATTGCTGGAGCGTCCCACGCATTTTCGGTGTGTCCTCCTTCGACGGGCATGTGACCGAAGACGATGGCCTTCTGCCCCTTTTCTTCGGCGTCGGCGAGGGTCTCATTCAGCCAGGTCATTTGCTCTTCACCCAGTGCGCCGTTCCACGTTTGAGCGTTATCCGCACCCTCGTTGCGTAGCCCCTCAAGTATTGTCTCGGCCTCTGTGTAATCTGCGGAGCCAGGCTCATTCGCGTAGAGCGATATGTCGTTATTGTCGAGCATGATGAAACGCCACTTCTGGTGGGTGACGTCGTAGTACTCGTTGGGCATATCGAGCAGCGAGACTGCTCTTTCACTCGACGGCCCAGAAGGGAAGTCGTGATTGCCCAGCAAGTTGTATCGTGGGCCCTCGATTTGATTCAAGATCGGAAGGATCGTATCGAAGCTCGCCGGATCGCGATCGATAAGGTCCCCGACCTGGACGGTGAAGTCCACTTTGGACTTGTTGATGGTCTCAGCCGCCTCGGCGAGTTTCTGCGTGGAATCGGCGTAGTACCGGGTACCCCTCGCGGGTCCGTCCCAATACTGGGGATCCGCGATCAGCCCGAACGAGAATGCTGCGCTGCTATTGGGAGCGGGCGAATCTTGCCGGTCCTGGTGCGCTGCGACTGCCGGGGCAGCCATCAGCGACAAACTGAGCGCTGTTCCGAAGAGCTTGGATAGGGCATGCATGGTGACCTCAGATATGTCTCGGGGCTTTTTTGGGGAACCACCCAATTGCACCAAATCAGACTTACGGCCGGTTTGACCTCCGATATATACCAAGTGAACGGGGCTGGAACAGAGTACGGACCGAGCAGCAACGCACGCACACGGACCCGACCCCGGCATCGGCCGCAAAAAAGAGATTAGGTCGGCGTCCAAGGCGAGCGGTGCCGATGGGTCGTTTCGATTGGTGAGGATCGCAGCCGCGGTCGTTTTTAGCCGGCGCGGCGCTCACTGGCTAGAGGCCGACCCATTCCGAGCTGCCGGCGGGGAAGTGCTGGCGTTTCCAGATCGGCACGGTGAGCTTGATCACCTCGACGAGCTCGGCGCACGCGGCGAAGGCCTCCGCGCGGTGCGGGGCGGCCACGGCGGCGACCAGCGCGATGTCGCCGACCCGCAGCGGGCCGGTGCGGTGGATGGCGGCGACCCTGAGTCCGGTGCGGGCGGCGACGCCCTCGCAGCACTCGCGCAGGAAACGCTCGGCCTCCGGATGCGCCTGGTAGTCCAGCGCGGTCACGGCCCGGTCCTGATCGTGGTTGCGCACGATCCCCTGGAAGGACACCACGGCCCCGTTCTCGGCGGAGAGCACGAAGTCGTCCACGGCGTGCGGGTCAATGGGTTCCGCCGAGATGGCGGCCAGCACGTCAGCCACGGCCGGCCGCCGGAAGGCTCGCCCCGTGCGCGGATGTCTCGTGCGCGGGCGCCTCGTGCAGGCCGGAGCCGGACACCTGGTCGACGAGGTGGTCGAGCAGATCGCCCAGCACAGCCAGGCCGTCGCGCACCCCGCCGGCCGAACCGGGGAGGTTGATCACGACCGTGCGACCGGCGGTTCCGGCCAGTCCCCGGCTGAGCGCCGCGGACGGGGTGGTCTCCGCGCCGCGGCGGCGCAGGGCCTCGGCGATGCCCGGCAGCTCACGGTCGAGCACGGCAGCGGTCGCCTCGGGCGTGGCATCCGTGCGGGACACCCCGGTGCCGCCGGTCGTGATGATGACCGCCGGCTGCCCCTGCACCGCGGCGGCGAGGGCGGCGCCGATGTCGGCATCCGCCACCACCAGCGGGGGAGCCGTGTCGTAGCCCAGGCCGCCGAGCCAGGCCGCGATGACCGGGCCGGTCGTGTCTTCGCGCCGTCCGGCGGCGCCCTGCGTCGAGGCGACGATGACCCGAGCGGTGCGGCCGGATGCCTCGGTCGAGCCGGTCTCGGGCACGTCGGGGGCCTCGGCCGTGTCGTCGCGCGTCCAGTGGCCGCGCTTGCCGCCGCTCTTGGAGTCCAGTCGCACGTCGGTGAGGGTCGCGCCCGGGTCGACGGCCTTGACCATGTCGTGCAGGGTGAGCCCGGCGATCGTCACGGCCGTGAGCGCCTCCATTTCGACGCCGGTCTGGCCGCGGGTCTTCGCCGAAGCCTCAATGTCGATGGTGTTCTCGCCGAGCCGGAAGTCGACGGTCACGGAGGAGAGCGGCACCTGGTGGCAGAGCGGGATCAGCTCGGAGGTCTTCTTCGCGGCGGAAATCCCGGCGATGCGCGCGGTGGCGAGCACGTCGGCCTTCGGCAGGTTGTCGGCCCGCACCAGGGCGAGCACCTCCGCGGTCGTGACGAACCGCGCGCTCGCGACGGCCACTCGGCTCGTCTCCGCCTTGTGGCCCACGTCGATCATGCGTGCGCGGCCGTCGGCATCCAGGTGAGTCAGCTCGGTCATGATGTCCATACTCTCGTGTTCGGCACTCGCGCGCGCGACCTGGCGGTCATCCGTGCTCGTTCGACCTTGCGGTCATCCGTTCAGTATCGCCTGAGCGCGAGGTCGATGGTGGCCGCCCAGTCGTCGATGCCGCCCTGCAGGGAGCGCACGCCGACCAGACCGCCACGCTCGAGGATGGCCCTGGCCCGGTCGGAACGCGGCCCGTGGTGGCAGTAGACGACGACGGGCGGGCCTCCCTGCAGCGCGTCCACGGCGGCCTGCGGGTCCCGCTCCAGGTCGCCGAGCGGCAGCAGCTGCGAGCCGGGGAGGCGGGACACCTCCGCCTCCCAGGGCTCCCGCACATCGACCAGGCGCAGTGGCGAGCCCGCAGCGAGGAGCTCGGAAAGCTCCCGCGCGTCGATGTCACGCATGGCGATGCCGGCCGGGGCGGCCGTGCCCGAGCCGGTGTCGGCATCCGTGGCCGTGGCCGTGCCGCAGAAGGCCTCGTAGTCGATCAGCCCGGTGACGGGAGTGCCCTCCGGGTCGCTCGCGTAGCCGACCTCCCGGAACGTTGCGCGCAGGCTGTCATAGATCGTGACCCGGCCGAGCAGCGGGTCGCCGACGCCGCTGACGAGCTTGATCGCCTCGGCCACCATGAGGGCCCCGATGACCGCGCAGACCGGCGGCAGGGCGCCGGCCTCGGCGCAGGAGGGCACCGTTCCCGGTGCCGGCGGCTCGGGGAACAGGTCGCGGTAGTGCGGCCCGCGGGCGGCCCAGCTCACGCCGGCCTGCCCGCCGAACTGGTGCACTGCGCCCCAGACGACGGGAATGCCGCTCAGGAGGGCGGCGTCGTTGGTGAGGTAGCGCGTGGCGAAGTTGTCGCTGCCGTCGAGCACGAGGTCGTAGCCGCTCATGATCTCCAGCGCGTTCGCAGCGGTGAGCATGGTGTCGTAGCCGACCGCGCGCACGGCCGGGTCGAGCGCGGCCACGGTCTCCAGCGCCGACGCGACCTTGCTGCGGCCGACGTCCCCGATGCCGTGGATCGTCTGCCGGGGCAGGTTGCTGGCTTCCACGGTGTCGGCGTCGATGATCCCGATGGTTCCGAAGCCGGCCGCGGCCAGGCCCGGGATGCTTGCGCTGCCCAGCCCGCCGGCGCCGACGACGAGCACCCGGGCGGAAGCGAGCCGGCCCTGGGCGGCCAGGCCGAAGCCGGGCAGGGAAATCGTGCGGGAGTAGCGCGCCACGCGGTCGGGGGACAGCGCGCCGCCCGGTTCAGCCAGCCCGTCGAACATGATCATGCTGCCTAGAATAAGCCTGTCGATGCCGTCAAGGGCGCGGAGACGGGAGGGACAACGTGCCGGGATTCCAGATTCGGTCAGCGGCCGTGGCCTGCGCGGGGCTCGTGCTGCTGGCCTCCTGCGCCTCGGCGGCTCCCGCCGGCCCCGACCCGGATGCGGTCACCGGCACGGTCGTCGTTTTCGCGGCCGCGTCGCTGACCGAGGCGTTCACCGACCTCGCCGACGAGTTCGAGGCCGCGCATCCGGGCACAGCGGTCACCGTCAACCTCGGCAGCAGCGCGGCCCTCGCGCAGCAGCTCACCGCCGGCGCCCCGGCGGATGTCTTCGCCGCCGCCAATGAGGCGGCCATGGGCGTCGTGAGCGACGCGGGGCTGGTGCGGGGAGAGGCCGCGGTCTTCGCCCGCAACAGCCTCCGGATCGCCGTGCCGGCCGGCAACCCGGCCGGGGTCACCGGTTTGGCCGACTTCGCCCGCCGCGACCTGACCGTCGCCCTCTGCGCGCCCGAAGCTCCCTGCGGGATGCTCTCCGCCCGGGTGTTCGCCTACGCCGGGATCACCCCGGCCCCCGACACCCTCGAGCAGGACGTGAAGGCGGCGCTCGTCAAGGTGGAGCGTGACGAGGTCGATTGCGCGCTCGTGTACCGCACCGATGTCCTGGCCGCCGGCGGCGCGGTCGACGGGATCGACTTCCCGGGGGCGGACGAGGCGGTCACCGAGTATCCGATCGCGACGCTCGGGGACGCGCCGAATCCGGGGGCGGCTGAAGCGTTTTTGGACTTCGTGCTGTCCGGCACCGGGAGGGCGGCGCTGGCCGCAGCGGGATTCGGGGTCGGGTAGGCCCGGTCGGGTGCACACGCCCGACGCGCAACCGCCGACGCCGAAGCCGGCTGACGCCGACGCCCGGCGGTTCCGCGCCTCCGGCGGCGCGCGCGCCCTGCTCCTAGAATGAGCGTGTGCCGGCCTTCCGGCCGAGCTGGAGCGGCAGACGGGCGGGGCGGGACGTGGTCGGGTACGAGGTCCGGGCGGACGACAGGGCGGCGGCGCGTGCCGCCGGACGCGCCGGCGACCGGCGGGGTGGCGGAGTGCCGGGCGCGCTCTGGGTCCCCGCGGTCATCGCGATCGCATTTCTCGTGCTGCCGCTGGTCGCCCTCCTCGCGAAGGCTCCATGGGGCAGCATCCCGGAGCAGCTGTTCACGCCTGAAGTCGGGGATGCCCTCCGGCTCTCGCTGCTCAGCGCGCTCGCCGCGACGGCGCTGTGCGTGCTCTTCGGAGTTCCGCTCGCCTGGGTGCTCGTTCGCTCCTCCGACTGGGCCAGCCCGATCTTCCGGCGGGTGCTGCGCGCCCTCGTGCTCGTACCGCTCGTGCTCCCGCCCGTCGTCGGCGGGGTCGCCCTGCTGCTGCTCCTCGGCCGGCGCGGACTGGCCGGACAATATCTCTACGACTGGTTCGGCGTATCCATCCCGTTCACGACGACCGCCGTCGTACTGGCGCAGACCTTCGTCGCGATGCCCTTCCTCGTTCTCGCGGTCGAGGGAGCGCTCCGCGGCGCCGACCGACGCTACGAGGATGCCGCCGCGACCCTCGGCGCATCCCGCTGGCTGATCTTCCGCCGGGTGACGCTCCCGCTCGTTGCCCCCGGCGTGAGCGCCGGCGCCGTGCTCTGCTTCGCCCGCGCGCTCGGAGAGTTCGGAGCCACGATCACCTTCGCCGGCAGCTTCCCCGGTGTCACCCAGACCATGCCGATCTCGGCCTACCTCGCGCTTCAGTCGAATCCGGACGGCGCCATCGTGCTCTCGCTCCTGCTGCTGGCCGTCTCCCTGGTCGTGCTGGTGAGCCTCCGCGACCGGTGGATCGGGGTCGGCACATGAGAGCCCCGGACCGGGCCGGGCAGGCGGCGCTCGAGGCGCTGGTCCTGGTCGAACGGGACGGGTTCCGGCTGGACGTTCGCCTCACGGTGCCGTCCGGGGGAGTCCTCGCCGTGCTCGGCCCGAACGGCGCGGGCAAGACCACGCTCCTTCGGGCGCTCGCCGGGCTGATCGTGCCGAACGCGGGCCGGGTGCGGGTCGGAGACCGGATCCTCGATGACCCGGCCGCGGGCATCCACCTGGAACCGCAGGCGCGCGGGATCGGCGTCGTGTTCCAGGACTACCTGTTGTTCCCGCACCTGAGCGCCCTCGACAACGTGGCATTCGGTCCGCGTGCCCACGGCGTGCCCGCACGGGAGGCGAGGGAGCGCAGCCAGGCCTGGCTGACCCGGGTCGGGATCGGCGACCGGGCCGGGGCGCGGCCGGCGGCGCTGTCGGGCGGGCAGTCCCAGCGGGCGGCCCTGGCCCGGGCGCTCGTGCTCGAACCCTCCGTGCTGCTGCTCGACGAGCCGCTCGCCGCCCTCGACGCGGCCACTCGGATGGACGTCCGCGCGGACCTCTCCGGCTATCTCCGCGAATTCGGCGGAGCCACCGTGCTGGTGACCCACGACCCGCTCGACGCCCTGATCCTCGCCGACGAGATCATCGTGCTCGAGGCCGGCGTGGTGACCCAGCGCGGCACGCCGCAGGAGGTCTCCCGCGCTCCCCGCACCGATTACGTCGCCCGCCTGGTCGGCCAGAACCTGCTTCGGGCCGCGAGCCTGCGGGGGCTGGCGGGGGGCGGCTCCGCGCTGACCCTGGCCGGCGGGCTCGAGGTGTCGAGTGCCGACGAGCCTTCCGCCGCGGGGATGCTCGCGCCCGGCTCCGCGGAGTCCGGGCCCGGCCAGTCGACTCCCGCGGCCGTGTTCTCTCCCTCCGCGGTCTTCGTGCACAGCGCGCGGCCGGGGGCGGGCTCGCCCCGGAACGTGTGGGCGGCGCGCGTCGCCGGGATCGAGCAGCACGCGGCGATCGTGCGCATCCGCTGCCTGACCGAACTCGGCGGTCACACGGTGCTCGCCGACGTCACCCCCGCGGCGATGGGCGAGCTCAGGCTGCGGCCGGGCGACCAGGTCTGGCTCAGTGTCAAGGCCGTCGAGGTGCACCTGACCGCCGCGGCCTGACCCGCCACCTGTGGCCGCAGCGGACGACGGCGGCCCGGACACCGGCGACCGAGTGTGACCGTTCCGGTCGAGTTGCCCGGGTGTGCCGGGCAAACTCGACCGCACGTGACAAAGTCGGAGTCGTCCGCTTTGGGAACAGGTGCCGGGCGATCGGTCAGCCGACGCGCACGGTGATGTCGTGCAGGCCGGTCGCGCCGTCGGGGGCCACAGCGCGGCGGGCCGACGTCTGCACGAGGCCGTCGGCATCCGTCGCCCGCACCCGCAGCGTGTGCTCGCCCGCCGGGGCATCCCAGCTCCACTTCCACTGCCGCCAGGTGTCGGCCGAGATCGCATCGGCGAGGGTCGCGGTGTTCCAATCGCCGTCATCCACCTGCACCTCAACCGCCCGGATGCCCGTGTGCTGCGCCCAGGCGACACCGGCGACGGTGACCGGTCCGGACGCCACCGGGGCGCCCTCCCGGGGCACGTCGATGCGCGAGGAAAGCTTGATCGGCCCGCGCTCCGACCAGCCGCGCGTGGACCAGTAGGCCACCTCCCGGTCGAACCGGGTGAGCTTCAGCTCGACCACCCATTTCGTGGCCGAGACGTAGCCGTAGAGGCCGGGCACGACCATCCGCACCGGGTAGCCGTGCTCCAGCGGCAGGGCGACCCCGTTCATCCCCACGGCGAGGATCGCGTTGCGGTCGTCGGTGAGGGCGTCGAGCGGTGTGCTCGCCGTCCAGCCGTCCTGGCTGCGGGAGAGCACCATGTCGGCGTCGCTGGTCGGCCTGGCCCTGGCGAGCAGCTTCCGGATCGGGTAGCCGAGCCAGGTTGCGTTTCCGATCAGGTCGCCGCCGACCTCGTTCGACACACAGGCGAGCGTCGTCGTGCTCTCCTCGAGCGGCAGCGCGAGCAGCTCGACGAAGTCGATTTCGATCTCGTTCTCGACCATTCCGGTGACCTTCAGCGTCCACTGGGACGCATCGATCCGTGGCACCCGCAGCGCCGTGTCGATGCGGTAGAAGGCGTCGTTGGGGGTGATCAGCGGCGCCAGGCCGGGGACGTCGACGGATGCGCCAGGCGGGATCGGTGCCGCCGGCACCGCGGGCGCGGGCAGGGTGAGCCGGGCCCGAGCGGCATCCGCGGCCCTCGCCCCGGCCTGGAGCAGTTGACCGCCGACGGCCGCGAGGATGCCCACGCCGGCGCTTACCCCGGTCCAGGCGAGGAAGCGTCGCCGGTCGATTGCCCCCGCGGCCTGGTCTGCCTCCGCCGGCGCGCGGCCACGGAACTTCGTCGCGAATACCGTGATGAGTACGGCCGTGATGACCATCGCGACGACCGAGGGCAGTGCGTCGATGGCCGTCGCGTTCGCCCGGGTCACCGCGGCGAACACCGCGAGGCTGCCGAACACGATGGCGATGACGCGGCCGGCCGGAGGACGGCGGAACTCCAGCACGCCGGCGACGGCGGAGAGCAGGGCGGCGGCGAGCCCGACGCAAGCGATGAGCACGGCCTTGTCGGCCGTGCCGAACAGGCTGATCACGAGGTCCTTCAGCCAGGCCGGGGAGAGGTCGATGATGAGCGCGCCGATCACCAGGATCGGGCCGGCATTCGGGGCGAACAGGCCCGCAGTCAGCTCGGCGAGGCCGAGCCCGGCGAGCGCGGCGGCGACGCCGGCCAGGGCCGGGCGCCGCCACGGTCGAAGCGGCGTGGGGTGTGGCGGCGTGGGGCCAGGCTGCGGCGTGGGGCCAGGCTGCTGGGAGGGGGCTTCGCGGGAGGCCATGCGCCCAGCATAGGATCACCGCCGCAGAGTTTCCCGCTGAGCGAGCAGCTGCCGAAAGTCCCCGTTCCTGCCGAGAGTCGCCGCTGCAACGGCGAGTCTCGGCGGAAACGGCGACTCTCGGCGCCCGGACCGGCGCTAGGGCTTCCGGCGGGCCAGCGCGATTGCGGCTTCCGGCGTGGCCACACGGAAGCTGAAGCTCTCCTGGAGGTACAGGTGCACGTTCGCAGCAGGAACTCCAGGCCCATGCTGAAGTGCTTGAACTCCTCACCCAGAGAGTCGGTCATGATCGCGCGCGCCGTCGCATCCGGATCGAGCGAAATCCTCTGCTCGTACCAGCCGATCGCCTCGGCCTCCTCGGTGAGGTTCGCGCACATCCGGGCGAAGGTCCGCGTCTCGGCGGACAGCTCCCCGGCCGGCTCGTGGTAGTGGTCAATACCCATCGGGACTCCTTCTTCGGACATGGCGGCCACGCGCTCGCCATGTCGCTGTCGAGGAGCTCGGGGCGTTTGCCTGAAATGGGGTCAGGCAGTCCGTGCCGTTTCGAGTTCCCGCGCGCAGGCGATGCACAGTGCGGCCGCGGGGCGGGCCTCCAGCCGGGCGCGGCCGATCGGTTCGCCGCGGCGCAGGCAGACGCCGTAGGTTCCATCCGCGATGCGCTGCAGCGCCCGGTCGATCCCCGCCAGGCGCTCCGCGAGCTCGCTGTGCACGCCCGACAACGTCGACCACTCGGCAGACAGGGTGGGGCCGTCCGGGTCGTGCTCGTCGTCCGCGGATGCGTCGCTCCTGGCCTCGCGCACCTCACCGAGCGAACCGGTCAGCCGGTCGAGGTCGGCCGCGGTGTCCAGCCGCTCCCGGCGAAGGAGCGTCTCGAAGTGCGCCAGCGCGGAAACCGCGAACCGTGATTCGGCCATGAGCCATTCTCCCACCGGTCCGGAATCACCGGTGTGAGGAATGACGGGCGGGATAGGGCAGGATCGAAGGATCATGGCAACCCTCACCGCCCTCCCTCACGTCACCGACCCCGATGTTCTGTTCGAGGCGTTCGAACTGTGGGCCGGGCAGCAGGGCCTGGCGCTGTACCCGGCGCAGGAGGAGGCGCTGATCGAGATCGTCTCCGGCGTGAACCTCATCCTGAGCACCCCCACCGGCACCGGCAAATCGCTCGTGGCCGTCGGCGCCCACTTCGCGGCCCTCTCGGCCGGAAAGCGCAGCTTCTACACGGCGCCGATCAAGGCCCTGGTGAGCGAGAAGTTCTTCGCCCTGGTCGAGATCTTCGGCGCCGAAAACGTGGGCATGATGACGGGCGACTCCTCGGTCAACTCGGATGCCCCGATCATCTGCTGCACGGCGGAGATCCTCGCCAACCTGGCCCTCCGCGGCGGCGAGGACACCCAGGTCGACCAGGTCGTGATGGACGAGTTCCACTTCTACTCCGAACCCGACCGCGGCTGGGCCTGGCAGGTGCCGCTGCTTCTGCTGCCGCGGGTGCAGTTCATCCTCATGTCGGCCACGCTCGGCGACGTGACCGACATCGCCGACGACCTCAGCCGGCGCACCGGACGCGCCACCGCCGTCGTCACCGGCGTCGAACGGCCCGTGCCGCTGCACTTCTATTACGAAACCACCCCCGTGCACGAGAGCGTCGAGGACCTGCTCAAGACCGGCCAGGCCCCCGTCTACATCGTGCACTTCTCCCAGGCGGCGGCCCTGGAACGCGCACAGGCGCTGAGCAGCGTCAAGGTGGCCACGAAGGAGCAGAAGGACGCGATCGCGGAGCTGATCGGCGAGTTCCGGTTCACGACCAGCTTCGGCAAGACCCTGTCCCGGTTCATCCGGATGGGCATCGGCGTGCACCACGCCGGCATGCTGCCCAAGTACCGGCGGCTGGTCGAGCAGCTCGCCCAGCGCGGGCTGCTCCGGGTGATCTGCGGCACCGACACGCTCGGCGTCGGCATCAACGTGCCCATCCGCACGGTGCTGTTCACGGCGCTGACCAAGTACGACGGCATCCGGATGCGCCAGCTCAACGCCCGCGAGTTCCACCAGATCGCCGGCCGGGCGGGCCGGGCCGGCTACGACACGGCCGGGACCGTGGTCGTGCAGGCGCCCGACCACGAGACCGAGAACCTCAAGGCCGTGGAGAAGGCCGGCGACGACCCCAAGAAGAAGCGCAAGATCATCCGCAAGAAGGCGCCGGAGGGATTCGTGTCCTGGGGCGAACCGTCGTTCCGGAGGCTCGTCGACGCCGAGCCGGAAACCCTCACCTCGAGCATGCAGATGACCGCGGCCATGCTGATCAACGTGATCGCTCGCGGCGGCGACGCGTTCGCGAACGTGCACGCGCTCGTGTTCGACAACCACGAACCGTGGAAGCGGCAGCTCGCCCTGGCCCGGCGGGCGCTGGGGATCTACAAGACGCTCCGGCAGGCCGGGATCGTGCAGCAGGGCGCGAACGGCGAGATCCGCCTCACCGTCGACCTGCAGGCGAACTTCGCGCTCAACCAGCCCCTGTCGCCCTTCGCGCTCGCCGCCTTCGACCTGCTCGACCAGGAGGCGCCGACCTACTCGCTCGACATGATTTCGATCGTCGAGGCGACCCTGGACGACCCGCGTCCGGTGCTCAGCGGCCAGCAGTTCGCGGCGCGCGGCGAGGCCGTGGCCGCGATGAAACGCGAGGGCATCGAGTACGACCAGCGGATGGAGCTGCTCGAGGAGATCACCTACCCCAAGCCGCTCGAGGAACTGCTCGGCTACGCCTTCGAGACGTACAAGCAGTCGCAGCCGTGGATCGCCGACTTCGCGCTCAGCCCCAAGACCGTCGTGCGCGACATGTACGAGCGGGCCATGTCATTCGGCGAGTTCATCGCCTTCTACAAGCTCGCCCGCAGCGAGGGCGTCGTGCTGCGCTACCTCTCCGATGCCTACCGCGCGGCCCGGCAGACGATCCCCGACGAGGCCAAGACCGAGGACCTGCTCGACCTGATCGAGTGGCTCGGCGAGCTCGTGCGCCAGGTCGACTCGAGCCTGCTCGACGAGTGGGAGGAGCTCATCCACCCCAACCTGGCCGCGCACGAGGCGAACGCCCACGCGGTCGTGCCGCCGGCGCCGCACCGGCTCACCACCAACGTGCGGGCCTTCCGGATCCTCGTGCGCAACGAGCTGTTCCGCCGGGTGCAGCTGGCCGCACTCGAGCACTACGACGAGCTCGGCGACCTCGACGGCGCACACGGCTTCCCCGCCGACACCTGGGCCGACGCCATGGACGGCTACTTCGCCGAACACGACGAGGTGCTCACCGGCGCGAACGCGCGCGGCTCGGGCCTGCTCATCCTCGACGAGGGAGCATCCGTCTGGACTGCCAGGCAGATCCTGGATGACCCGGCCGGTGACCACGACTGGGGGATCAGCGCGACGGTCGACCTCGCCGACTCCGACGAGCAGGGCTTCGCCGTCATCCGGGTGACCGGGGTGAACCGGCTCTAGCGGCCGCTCGGTCAGCGGGGCGCAGGCTCCTCGGCGGTGGCGGGGGCCTCGGGTGCGGTCGGCAGCCGGCGCATCCCGGTGAGCGGGGAGAACGCCACGAACGAGCAGCTCAGCAGCGAACCGGCGAGCGCGATCCACATCGTGGCGACGATGCCGATGTATCCGCCGAGGGCGCCGCTCAGCAGAGAGGCGATGGGCATGACGCCCCAGACGAAGAACCGGATCGACGCGTTCATCCGGCCGAGGAGCCGCGGCGGGCAGAGGCGCTGGCGGAGGGTCACCTGGGTGATGTTGTAGACCAGCACGGTGAACGCGATCACGAATTCGGCGGCGACGAGCACGGCCAGGGAGGCCGGCGCCGGCAGGAACGAGGCGAGCGGGAAGAGCGCGAACACGACGGCGCCGAGCAGGGCGGCCACGGTGATGATCGTGCCCTCGCCCACCCAGGCGGCAAGCCGCGGAGTGGCCAGGGCGCCGAGGAGGCCGCCCACCGCGCCGAACGAGAACATGATGCCGAGGCCGGCCGCGCCCAGGTCCAGGTCGCGCAGCACGTACAGCGGCAACAGAGTGAGGGCCAGGGTGGCGAAGAAATTGGAACTCGCCGTCGTCGCGGCGATGCTGCGGATCAGCGGCTGGCCCCAGACGAACCGCACGCCCTCCGCGATCTCCCGCGGCAACGACTGGCGTTGCGTGCGGTCCGCGGGAACCTCGTCGTCACGGATGCGCCCCAGCATGACGGCCGAGACCAGGTAGGAGACCGCATCGATGACCAGGAGGACGGGGGCGCTGACGACCGTGAGGAGTGCGCCGGCGAGGCCGGGACCGGCGATGCGGGAGACCTGCGAGGTCGCCTCGAGGGTCGAGTTCGCCTGTCCGACCTGCTCCGATCGCACGAGGATGGGGATGTAGCTCTGGTACGACACGTCGAAGAAGACGGTGGCCGCACCCATCACGGCAGCGACCAGGTACAGGTGCCAGATTTCGAGCGCGCCGGCGACCCAGAGCAGCGGGATGGCGGCCAGGGTGACCGCCCGGACGAGGTCGGCGGCGATCATGACGCGGCGCTTGAGCCACCGGTCGACCCACGCGCCCGCGGGCAGCCCGACGACGAGAAAGGCCGCCGTGCTCGCCGCGTTCAGCACACCCATCTCCCACTCGACCGCGCCGAGCAGGGTGACCGCCAGAAAGGGCAGGGCCAGCGAAGTGAACTGCACCCCCAGCACGCTGATGCCCTCGGCACCCCAGAGCCAGAGGAACCTGCGGTCGCGGTGCACATTGGGCGGGGTCATCCGGCCATACTCGTACCCCGTGCCCCTCGCCCGTGGGAACCTGGCGGGTACGTTGGAGGCATGCCAGAGCCCACAGTCGTCACGGCCCCGATCCGCACCGGAATCATCGGCTTCGGAACCTCGGGGCGGATCTTCCACGCCCCGTTCGTCTCCGCCAACCCCGAGTACTCCCTCGACCTGATCGTGACCGCGAACCCGGAGCGGCGGATGCAGGCGATCCACCTCTACCCGGATGCCGAGGTCCTGGCCACCGCCGACGACCTGCTCAACCGGGTCGACGACCTCGACCTCGTCGTGATCGGTTCGCCCTCGGGGACCCACGTCGACCTGGCCCACGCAGCCCTCGATGCCGGCGTGGCCGTGGTCGTGGACAAGCCCTTCTCAGTGACCCCTGAGCAGGGACGCGGCGTGATCGAGAAGGCCGAACGGCTGGGGCTGCTGCTGACCGTCTTCCAGAACCGGCGCTGGGACGGCGACTTCCTCACCCTGCGTTCGCTCCTTGCCGACGGGGCCCTGGGCACGGTTCGACGGTTCGAGTCACGGTTCGAATGGTGGAAGCCCGAACAGGCCAAATCGTGGAAGGCCACGGCAACGGCGGCCGAGGGTGGCGGCGTGCTCTACGACCTGGGCGCGCACCTCATCGACCAGGCCATGCTGCTGTTCGGCCCCGTCGACGATGTCTATGCCGAAGTTCTCACCCGGCGCACGGGAGGCGCCGCCGACGACGACACGTTCGTCGCCCTGCACCACGGCTCCGGCGTGCACTCACACCTGTGGATGAACGGCATGGCCGCGCAGGTCGGGCCGCGGTTCCACGTGCTCGGCTCCACGGCCGGCTATACCAAGTGGGGTCTGGACGGGCAGGAGGTCGCGCTGAAGGCGGGGGCACTGCCCACCGACGACGGCTTCGGCCTCGACGCCGAAGCGACCTGGGGCGTGCTCGGGCGCGACGGCGACCTCGCCCGGGTTCCGACCGAGCGCGGCAGCTACGCGTCGTTCTACGCGGGGCTGGCCGACGCGATGCTCCGGGGAGCGCCGGTGCCGGTCAAGCCCCGCGACGCCCTGCACGTCATCGATGTGATCGAACGGGTTCACCGCCTGGCCGGCTGATCAGGCCGGCTGATCAGGCCAGGGGTGTCGGCCGTTCCAGCCGGACAGGCGGTCGGCGTCAGCTGCCGGATTCGGTGTCGGCCGTGTCGTCCACGTCGTCGGTGTCGTCGTCGTGCCCGGGACCGTGCCCGGGACCGTGCCCGGGACCGTGCCCGGGACCGTGCCCGGTTTCGGTGCTCGTGATGGTGAACGACTTGTCCAGCTTCAGGGTCGCCCGGGTCCCGTCGGACTGGATGATGTGGGCCTCGTAGGCGGCGCCCTCGGCGTCGTTCTCCACCCGCTGGATCTCGGCATCCGGGTATTTCGCGGTGACTGCGGCGGTCACCCTGGCGGCCGTGTCGCCGGTGAGCAGAGCCTCGGCCGTGCCGTCCCGGCCGAGGTGGTCGCCGGCGCTTTCGTCGCGCTCGGGCCCGGTGCCGTCATGGTGGCCGGGGCCGTAGTCGGAGCGGTCGTCCGGCGCAGCCGTCGACGTGTCGTTCGGGGTGTCCGTGGCCGCGGACGCCGACGAGAGGGCTGTCGCGCCGATCGCACCGCCCAGCAGCATGGCGCCCGCGATCGAGGCGCCGATTGCGGTCTTCTGTCTCTTATTCATCTGGTGTCTCCTCCGTCAGCGGCCTCGAGGATTCGGGGCGCGCACTCTGTCGTGACTCCACCGTGCAGGGACCGGCTATCGACGACGTATGACGAGCCTGAAAGACGGCTGGGTATCGGTGAGTGAGCCCGGAAACCGCCGGCCGGGCATCCGCAACCGTCAGGCCACCGTCACGGCCAGGGGCGCATTCTCGTCTGCGGTCCATTCGTTGAGGGAGCCGTCGAAGATGGCGACGTCGCCGTGCCCGGCCAGGGTCAGCGCGAGGGCGCTCGCCGCGGCGGCGATCCCCGCGCCGCAGTAGGTGACGACCCGGCCGCCGGACGCGGCAGCGGGGGCGACGCGAGCCGTCAGCTCGTCGCCGCGGAGGAACGCGTTCGTGGCCCGGTCAACGAGGCGGCCGGCGGGGAGGCTCACGCTGCCCGGGATGTGGCCCCGGCGCGGGCGCGCGCCGGCCTCGCCCGAGAACTCGGCGGCCGGGAGCGAGCAGACGAGGGACGCATCCGTGTCGCCGGCCAGGACCGACTCGACGAACGCCTTATCGACCCACAGCTCGGGGCGCACAACGGCCTCGAAGCGGCGCCCGGCCCGTGCGGCCACGTGGCCGGTTCGGGTGGGGCGCAGCTCCGCCTTCCACTTAGTGAGGCCGCCGTCGAGCACCGAGACGTTGTCGTAGCCGAACGAGCGGAACAGCCACCAGATCCGCGACGCCCACTGGCCGACCGAGCCGTCGTAGACGATGACCCTCGTGTGGTTGTCGATGCCGACGGATGCCGCGGCACGCTCGAACTGCTCGGCGCTCGGGCGGGCGAAGTCGAAGCCGCCGTCGGGGTCGGAGAAGACGTCGAGCAGGTTCGCGAAGATCGCGCCGGGCAGGTGGCCGACGACGAGGTACTGGTCGTAGCCGCTCAGCCAGCGCTGCCCGCCGCCGGGCGCGGAGACCTGCAGGACCGTCGCGTCGAGCACCACGAGGTCTTCGGCCCCCTGGTGGTCGGTGAGCCACTGGGTGGAGACGAGGAGCGAGGACGTAGCGGGGGAGGGGAAGGCTGGGGAGGGACGAACTGGCGAGGACATGCGGCAACGCTAGCCGGGCGGCCCGGCCGCCGCCCGGTCGGCCGCAACAGGAGGTAACGCGTGGCGCGTCCCGCCGTGGGCCGCGCTACCGCTGGGCCTTCCAGTCGAGATTGATGATCTGCTTGATGTAGATGCTCTCGCCCAGCCCCGGCACGGACGGGTTCATCTTCAGCATCATCTGCACCGGCACGTTGAACCGCTGCGCGATGTCGAAGAACGAATCGCCCTCGACGACCGTGTAGGTGAGGAGGGCCCCGCCCCCGGATGCCGTCGTCGTCCCGCGGGCTCCCGGCGTGGAGCCGAGGTCCTGGGCGGGGCCCTGGGGCAGGGGCTTCGGCTCGGCGTTGGGCGTCAGCGTGGGCACCTGCGGATTCGGCACGAGCGGGGCCTCGGCGACGGGCGTCGGCGTCGGGGTCGCGGTCGGAGTCGGTGTGGGCGTGGGCTCGGGGGTCGGGGTGACCGTCGCCGTGACCGTCACGACCGGCGCCGGTGCGGCGGCGCATCCGGCCAGGGCGAGCAGCAGGACCGCGGCGGCCGCCGCGATGGTCGCCCCGGTCGTGGCGCGGCGCAGGAATGTCTGGCTGGTGATTGTGGCCCCCCCGGGATACCTCTCGACTGAGAGCGCCCGCGCGCTTTGGCGCGCCGACGTCC
Source organism: Cryobacterium sp. TMT1-2-1 (assembly GCF_004403955.1). NCBI lineage: Bacteria > Bacillati > Actinomycetota > Actinomycetes > Micrococcales > Microbacteriaceae > Cryobacterium > Cryobacterium sp. TMT1-2-1. The sequence goes on along the minus strand of NZ_SOHC01000035.1, from coordinate 3,788 downwards.
CGCCAGTATAGGCCGCGCCGTCCCGCCGGCGTCCGCCCCAGTCCGCCCCAGTTGGGGGCGCCGGCACGGCGCGCGTCACGTTCACGCCCGGTGTGTGCGCCGAGTTTCACAGTTCCGGTCGAGTTCACCGGGTGCGCGGGGCGAACTCGACCGCAAGAGTCAAATTCGGCGCGGAGGGGCGGTCAGCACTCGATGACGTTGACCGCGAGTCCGCCTTCGCTGGTCTCCTTGTACTTGGTCATCATGTCGAGTCCGGTCTGGCGCATGGTTTCGATCACCGTGTCGAGCGAGACGAGGTGCGTGCCGTCGCCGTGCAGCGCGAGGCGTGCGGCCGACACCGCCGTCGACGACGCGATCGCGTTGCGTTCGATGCAGGGAACCTGCACGAGGCCGCCGACCGGGTCGCAGGTGAGCCCCAGGTGGTGCTCCATGGCGATCTCTGCCGCGTTCTCGACCTGGCGGGTGGTGCCGCCGAGCACGGCGCACAGGGCGCCGGCGGCCATGGCGCAGGCGGAGCCGACCTCGGCCTGGCAGCCGCCCTCCGCGCCGGAGATCGAGGCGTTGGCCTTGACCAGCGAACCGATGGCGACGGCCGTGAGCAGGTAGCGACGGATGCCCTCGGCGTCGGCCCCCGGAACGAATTTCAGGTAGTAGTGGCCGACGGCGGGGATGATGCCGGCCGCGCCGTTGGTGGGGGCCGTGACGACGCGGCCGCCGGCGGCGTTCTCCTCGTTGACGGCGAGCGCGAAGGCGTGCAGCCACTCGGTCGAGGTGTCGCGATCGCGCAGGGGGAGGCTGTCATATTCCTCCAGGCGCATACGAACCTTGGCGGCCCGCCGTTTCACGCCGAGACCGCCGGGGAGCGTGCCGTCGCCCGCCAGTCCGGCCTCCACGCAGGTGTGCATGGCGTCCCAGATCGCGTCGAGTCCGGCGTCGAGCCCCTCGGCGCCGTGGATGGCTTCCTCGTTGGCGCGGGCCACGTCGCAGATGCCGATGTCGTGCGTGTCGCAGAGGGCGAGCAGTTCGTCGCTCGACGCGTAGGGCAGGGGCTGCGCCACGGTCGCCGGGGGGCGGATGGGGTCGCCGTCGCGGCGGATGAAGCCGCCGCCGATCGAGTAGTACGTCTCCTCGAACAGGGGCTGGGCATCCGATTCGCCCCACGCCCGGATGGTCAGAGCATTGGGGTGGCCGGGCAGCCGGGTGCGCGGCTCGAAGGTCACGTCGCTCTTGCTGATCGGGATCTCTCGGGTGCCGCGCAGGCGCAGGGTGGCGCCGTCCTGCAGTTTCGACCAGGCGAATCGCACGTCGTCGGGATCGCAGCTTTCGGGCCGGAAGCCGGCGAGCCCGGCCAGGACGGCGTCGGGCGTGCCGTGGCCGAGACCGGTGGCGCCGAGCGAGCCGTAGAGCGAGCAGGTGATCCGTCGCACCTCCGGCAGGTGACCGCTCGCGGCGAGGTTGTCGGCAAACGTGAGGGCGGCCCTCATCGGGCCAACCGTGTGGGAACTGGATGGACCGATGCCGATGGAGAAAAGGTCGAGAGCCGAGACGTACGCTGTCACGCCCCCCATGTTACGGGGACTGTCGTGCATAAATCGTGCGCGGATCGCGTGTTCTCGCCCCGTTCCTCCCCGCGAAACCGCAGTTGTGCGCGTTATTCCGCCGATATAACGCGCACAACTGCGGTTTCGCGGGGGTGGGGACGGGTTAGCGGATGGTCTTGCGGGCGGTGATCTGGCCGGTGTCGAAGCCGAGCAGGTGCAGCCCTCCGTTGAAGCGGGCGTGCTCGATCTTGATGCACCGGTCCATCACGACCGTGAGCCCCTTCGATTCGCCGTACTCCGCGGCATCCTGGTTCCAGATGCCCAGCTGCACCCAGACCGTCGGCGCGCGGATGGCGAGCACGTCGTCGATGACCGACGGGATGTCGCTGCCGCGCCGGAAGACCACGACGATGTCGGGCACCTCGGGCAGGGAGGGGAGGTCGGGATAGGCCTTCTGGCCGAGGATCGTGTCGGCGTTGGGGTTCACGAAGTAGACACGGTAGTCGCTCGACTGCCGCAGGTAGGTGCCGACGAAGTAGCTCGAGCGGGCCGGGTTCGGCGACGCCCCGACGATGGCGACGGATTTCGCCGCGCGCAGGATCTTCAGCCGCGCCTTCGCGTCGGGCCCGATCCAGGTGCGCTGCGAGTGCAGCAGCTTCGCCAGCGGCGAGCCGGCCGGCACGTCACAGCTCAGGCCGTTGGCCAACTGCACGGTCTCGGTGACGGCGGGCGCGGCATCCGTCGCCGGGGCGGCTGCCGCCGTGTCCGTGTCGGTGACGGTGCCGGTCGTGTCGGTGCTCATTTGCTTCCTCCCACGGCCTGCGCGAGGGCCTGGTCCAGATCGTAGATGATGTCGTCGACGTCTTCGATGCCCACGCTGATCCGCACCCCGCCGGGCTGCACGCCCGCGTCGGCGAGCTGCTGCTCGCTCAGCTGCGCGTGCGTGGTGGAGGCCGGATGAATCACGAGCGTTTTCGCGTCGCCGATGTTGGCGAGGTGGCTGGCCAGGTTCACCGAGTCGATGAACGTGCGGCCGGCGTCCCGGCCGCCCTTCACGCCAAAGCTGAACACGGAGCCGGGACCCTTGGGCAGGTACTTGAGTCCGCGCTCGTAGTGCGGGTGGCTCGGCAGTCCGGCCCAGTTGACGTGGTCGACCCGCGGGTCGGCATCCAGCCATTCGGCGACCGTGCGGGCGTTGTCGACGTGCGCCTGCATGCGGAACGGCAGCGTCTCGACGCCCTGGGCGAGCAGGAACGCGGAGTGCGGGGCGAGGCTCGGCCCGATGTCGCGCAGCTGCTCGGCGCGGAGGCGGGTGAGGAACGCGTATTCGCCGAAGTTGCCCGACCACTGCAGGCCGCCGTAGCTGGGCACCGGGTCGCCGAACAGGGGGTATTTATCGCTGTGCCAGTGGAACCGGCCGCTCTCGACGACGACGCCGCCGAGGGTGGTGCCGTGCCCGCCGAGGAACTTGGTCGCCGAGTGGATGACGATGTCGGCTCCCCACTCGAACGGTCGGGTCAGGTAGGGCGTCGCGATCGTCGAGTCGATGATCAGCGGGATGCCTGCGGCATGGGCTACCTCGGCGAGCCCCTCGATGTCGGCGACCTCGCCGGACGGGTTCGCGACGGTCTCGGCGAAGATCAGCTTCGTCTTGTCGGTGATCGCGGCCGCGTAGTCGGCCGGGTCAGCGCCCTGCACGAACGTCGTGTCGATGCCGAAGCGGCGCAGCGTCACGTCGAGCTGGGTGATCGAGCCGCCGTACAGGTTCGCGCTCGAGACGATGTGGTCGCCGGAACCGGCGAGGCTCGCGAAGGTGATGTACTGCGCGGACAGGCCGCTCGCGGTGGCGACGGCGCCGAGGCCGCCCTCCAGGCTCGCGATGCGTTCCTCGAACGCGGCGACGGTGGGATTGGCCAGGCGCGAGTAGATGTTGCCGTACTTCTGCAGGGCGAAGCGGGCCGCGGCATCCGCGGTGTCGTCGAACACGAACGCGCTCGTCTGGTAGATCGGCAGCGCGCGGGCGCCGGTCACCGCATCGGGGATGTTCCCGGCGTGGATTGCCCTGGTCTTGAAGCCGTACTCGCGATCTGCCATGGCCTCACGGTACCGAAAGGGGCTGGGGCCGGCATGGTGGCGCGTAACAGGGCGCAACGGATGCCGCAGTCGCGCGGGCGGCGCGGGACGTGCGCCGCTGCGCGGGAGTTCGGCCACGCGCGAAGCGGCGCAGCTCCCGCGCGAGGCGGCGCG
>NZ_SOHC01000005.1:0-72566 GCF_004403955.1 Cryobacterium sp. TMT1-2-1 | reverse complement strand
GGGCGCGCCCGCCCGGCCGCGGCCAAGGGTGCCGCGCGCGGGGCCTCCCGTGGAACCGCGGGCAGCGGCGGCGGCGGAACGTCCACGCGCAAGGCGAAGCAGGTCGACGAGCACGAGATCGTCACCGGCCGTAACTCCGTGCTCGAGGCGCTTCGGGCGAAGATCCCCGCCTCGACGCTCTACATCGCGACCCGCATCGAGATGGATGACCGGGTCAAGGAGATCCTCACCCTCGCCAACCAGCGCAACATCCCGATCCTCGAAGTGATGCGCCCGGAGCTCGACCGCCTCGCCGGCCGTGACTCGGTGCACCAGGGCCTCGCCCTCAAGGTCCCCGCCTACGAGTACGCGCACCCGATGGAGCTGCTCGAGCTCACCATCAGCCGGGGCCACAAGCCGCTGTTCGTGGCCCTCGACGGCATCACCGACCCGCGCAACCTCGGCGCGATCATCCGCTCGACGGCGGCCTTCGGCGGGCACGGCGTGATCGTGCCGCAGCGCCGCTCGGTCGGTGTCACGGCCTCGGCCTGGAAGACCTCGGCCGGCGCGGCCGCCCGCACCCCGGTCGCGATGGCCCCGAACCTCACCCAGACGCTCAAGGCGCTCAAGGAGCAGGGCGTTCTCGTCATCGGCCTCGACGGCGGCGGCGACGTCATGCTGCCCGAGCTCGGCCTCGGCTACGCCGAACGTCCGATCGTCGTCGTCGTCGGCAGCGAGGGCAAGGGCCTGTCCCGCCTCGTCACCGAGACCTGCGATGCCATCGTGTCGATCCCGATCCAGGCGGCGACCGAGTCGCTGAACGCCGGGATCGCCGCCGGAGTGACCCTCTACGAAATCTCCCGCCTCCGCGCCGCAGCCAAGGCCGCGAAGGCCGCCGCCAAGCTGGCGAAGTAACCCGCCCCACCCCCCACCCCCGCGAAACCGCAGTCGTGCGCGTTATGAGTGCCTCATAACGCGCACGACTGCGGTTTCGCGGGGGGTGTTAGACGGGGGTTAGACCTTCAGGCGCCAGTCGGGCTCGGCGTCGGCGTCGGTGGGCAGTGAGATCGGCAGCGTGATCGACCCCGTCGGCGGCTCGATCACGGTCGCCTCGTCCCGGCGGTGGCGCAGCACGTCCTGCACGTACGAGGTCACCGCTTCGGCCAGCGGGATCTCCCGCGACTGGTTCTGGGCCATGAACCAGCGGTGGTCGAGCAGTTGGTGGAAGACCTCGGCCGGTTCGAGTTTGCCCTTGAGCTCGCGGGGGATCGCGCGCACGACCGGCTCGAAGACGCGCACGAGCCACTCGTGGGCCATCATCTCCTCGTCGGAGTCCGGCTGGGCGTACGCGGCCCGGTAGGAGTCGAGGTCGTTGAGCAGGCGCCTGGCCTGGTTCTCCTCCGCGTCGAGCCCGGTCAGGCGCAGCAACCTGCGCTGGTGGTGCCCGGCGTCGACGACCTTCGGCTGGATGCGCACCGTCGTGCCCGTGTTATCCGTCTTGATGGCGAGCTCGTCGATGTCGAAGCCGAGGTTGTTGAGACGTTCGACGCGTTCGCGGATGCGCCACCGCTCGGAGCTCGCGAACGACTCGGAGCCGGTCAGCTCCTTCCAGAGCAGCCGGTACGCCGCGACGATGCCGTTGCTGACCCGGATCGGGTCGAGCTCGTCCGCCACCCGGCCGCCGGCCTCGAGGTCCATCAGTTCGCCGGCGATATTCACCCGGGCGATTTCCAGGTCGTTTTCGCGCTGCCCGTTGGAGAGCCCGCCGGAGTAGAGCTGTCCCGTCTCCGCGTCGACGAGGTAGGCGGCGAACGCCCCGGCGTCGCGGCGGAACAGGGTGTTGGAGAGGGAGACGTCGCCCCAGAACAGTCCGACCATGTGCACGCGCACGAGGAGCACCGCGAGGGCGTCAACGAGGCGGGTGGCGGTGTCGGGCCGCAGGGTCTGGGAATACAGGGCGCGGTAGGGCAGCGAGAACTTCAGGTGCCGGGTCACGAGCACTGAGTTCAACGGGTCGCCGTCCTCATCCGACCGGTTCGTGATCACGGCGACGGGCTCGACGCAGGGGATCTCCAGCGTCTGGAGGGTGCGCAGCATGTCGTACTCCCGCTTGGCCATCTCGCTCGTGGTCTCCTTGATCGCCACGACGCGACCGCTCAGGTGGGCGAAGCGCACCAGGTGGCGCGAGATCCCCTTGGGCAGTGCCGCGATGTTCTCGTTCGGCCAGGCGTCAAGCGGGAGCTGCCACGGCAGGTCGAGAAGCGCGGGGTCGGCGGTGGCCGACGTGATGTTGAGGGAACCGCTCATGAAGTGAGCCTCACTGTGCAGGAATGAATCTGTGCAGGAATGAATCTGTTGGGGAACGTATCAGCGCCGCAATGACAAGGCCGGACGGAGCAATGCCCCGTCCGGCCGTTGTCACTTCGTGAACCTAGTCCGCAACCGCTCCGCCGAGGCGCAGGCCGGATTCCGCGTCGAAGACGTGGAGGTGGTTGGGCGTCGGGGTCAGGTAGACCGTGTCCCCGGCGTTCGGGTGCGAGCGTCCGTCGACACGGGCGACGATGTCGGTGCGCTTGCCCTCGACCGTGGAATGACCGTACAGGTAGCCGTCGGCGCCGAGCTCCTCGACCAGGTCGACCTCAACCTGGAGTCCTTCGCCCTGCGCGGTCGCCAGGTGGATGTCCTCCGGGCGGACCCCGATGGTCACCTTGTCGCCGCTCGCCCCAGCGAGGGTGTCGCGCTGCACGGGGACGGTCGCGGTGCCGAACTTGACGCCTCCGTCGACCCGGTCGGCCAGGAACAGGTTCATGGCCGGGCTGCCGATGAAACCGGCAACGAACACGTTGTTCGGCTTCGCGTACAGGTCTCGGGGCGTGCCGACCTGCTGGAGGACGCCGTCCTTGAGCACCGCGATGCGGTCGCCCATGGTCAGCGCCTCGGTCTGGTCGTGGGTCACGTAGACCGTGGTGACGCCGAGGCGACGCTGGAGGGACGCGATCTGGGTGCGGGTCTGCACGCGCAGCTTCGCGTCGAGGTTGGACAGCGGCTCGTCCATGAGGAACACCTGCGGCTGGCGCACGATCGCGCGGCCCATGGCGACGCGCTGGCGCTGACCGCCGGAGAGAGCCTTGGGCTTGCGGCTGAGGTACGGCTCCAGGTCGAGCAGCTTGGCGGCCTCGAGCACGCGGGCGGCGCGCTCGTCCTTGTTGATGCCGGCGATCTTGAGCGCGAAGCCCATGTTCTCGGCGACGGTCATGTGCGGGTACAGGGCGTAGTTCTGGAAGACCATGGCGATGTCGCGGTCTTTCGGTGGGACATCCGTGACGTTGCGCTCGCCGATGAAGATGTTGCCGTCGTTGACCTCTTCGAGGCCGGCCAGCATACGCAGCGAGGTGGACTTGCCGCAGCCGGAAGGGCCGACGAGGACGAGGAACTCGCCGTCAGCGACCTCCAGGTCGAGGTGATCGACAGCGGGGCGGGTGGAACCCGGGTAGAGGCGGGTTGCCTTGTCAAAAGTGACCGAAGCCATGGTTTTCTTCTCCTTCACCGGCAGGAACGTGCCGGACGATCCGTTGTGAGTGGGATGTGACACCTGTCCCGCCAGGCGGGCCGGGTATCCTGACCAGTATTGCATGGCAGCCGCCCTCGCCCCGCGGCGGGCGTACAGCCGCCGTTTGGGGTTTTCCCAGACACGCGTTCTACTCTGTGGAGGGCTATGCACACACAGTGCGGGCATCCACACGTTCGGAGCAACTATTCATGACTAACGGCGGACCAGGCGACAGCCGTCCTTCCAAGAATCAGCGACGCGACGCGGCCCGCAAAAAGGCCACGCTGCTGCGCGAGGAACAGAAGAAGAAGGATCGTCGCAACCGGGTCTTCCTGCAGGGTGGAATCGCCGTGGCGGCCATCGCCATCGTCGGCATCATCGCCCTGATCATCGTCAACTCCATCCGGCCGGTCGGGCCGGGCCCGGCCAACATGGCCAGCGACGGCGTGCTCATCGGCGAGGGGCTGACCACGGTCAAGACCCCCGCCCTCCAGCCCGACGCGAAGCCCGTCGCTTCGGTGCCCGACGCGACCGGCACCGTGGCCGACATCCGGGTCTACGTCGACTACCTCTGCCCGTACTGCGGCGAGTTCGAACTGAACAACAGCGACCAGATCGCCCAGTGGGTTGAGGCCGGGGCCGCGACGGTCGAGATCCACCCCATTTCGATCCTGACCAGCAAGTCCGCCGGTACCCAGTATTCCCTGCGCGCGGCCAATGCCGCTGCCTGTGTGGCGAACTCCTCGCCCAACGACTTCTACGCGTTCAACGCCGCCCTGTTCGCCGACCAGCCCGAGGAGGGCACGGCGGGCCTCACCGACAAGCAAATCAAGCAGGTCGTGCGGAGTTCGGGCGTCACGTCCTCGTTGTCGAAGATCGACACGTGCATCGACGACCTGACGTACAAGTCCTGGGTTCTCGACGCCACCGACCGGGCCCTGACCGGCCCGATCCCCAACGCCTCGATTCCCAAGGTCACCGGCACGCCGACCGTGCTCGTCAACGGCAAGCAGTACCTCGGGTCGTTGAAGGACCCCAAGGAATTCGCGGCGTTCGTGCTGCAGTCGGCGGGCGCCACGTACTCCACGTCCACCCCGACGCCCACTCCGACGACGACCCCGGCCGGGTAGAACGCGCCCGCCCTTTCGGTTCTGTGATTTAGGATGGGTGTTCGAGGCCCTCGGGCCTCATGCCGGCCTGGCGCAATTGGTAGCGCACCACTCTTGTAAAGTGGGGGTTACGGGTTCAAGTCCCGTGGCCGGCCCTGGACAGTCCCGTTAAGGCCCGCCCCGGCCCAGGGGTTTCGGCGCTAGAGAACGGTCAGGAACTCGGCCGGATCGATGGGCAGGCGCACCCCCGGTTTGGCGTCCGGCGGAACGCCGCCCACGTAGAGCCAGCCGAGAAGCTCCTCGTTGTCGGCAAGTTCGTGCATGCGGCGAACCGGCGCGGATCGCGTGTGGGGCCCGGTGCGCCACATCACGCCCCAGCCGGCGTCAGCCAGCAGCAGGCTCAGTGCGTGGGCGACCCCGGCCGCCGCGGCATCCTGCTCCCAGTCCGCGACCTTCTCGCTCTCGCGGCGGCTGATCACGAGGGCAATCAGGAGTTCGGCGCGCAGCGGTTTGGCAGCGGTCGTGGCCGCCTCGGCGGCCGTGTGGCCGGATGCCGCGACCAGGGCATCGCCCAATCGCCGCCGTGCGTCTCCGCGCACCTCGATCAGGCGCCACGGCCTCAGCGCGCCGTGGTCGGCGACACGTGCCACGGCGGCTACCAAAGGCAGCAGTTCGTCGTGGCTGGGGGCATCCGGGGTCACCCTGGAGTACGACCGGCGCGCCGCGAGCGCGTCGGCAACGGCCGACACCGCCGGCTACTCGACGGGCGTGAAGTTGAGCGCGATGGAATTCATGCAGTACCGGTCTCCGGTGGGCGTGCCGAAGCCGTCGTCGAAGACGTGCCCCAGGTGCGAGCCGCAGTTGGCGCAACGCACCTCTGTGCGCACGGTGCCCAGGGTCCGGTCCTCGATCAACTCGACCGCCTCGGGGCGCACGGACTCGTAGAAACTCGGCCAGCCGCAGCCGGAATCGAATTTGGTGCCGCTCTTGAACAACTCGGCGTTGCAGGCGCCACAGGTATACACGCCCGAGCGCGCCTCATCGAGCAGTTCTCCCGTCCAGGCGCGCTCCGTCGCGGCCCCGCGGAGCACCGCATAGCGCTCGGGCCCCAATTCCTCGCGCCACTCGGCTTCAGACTTCTTGACTTCGTGGTCCATGTGCGTCCCTTCGTTCCCGGGCGCCGCCCGGTTCTCACTCCATCAGCCTAAACTCGCGCGGCCGCCCCGGCATTCCTTTCACGGGCAGCGTCCAGCGAACTCCCACAGACTCGAACCGGCGTACGGTTGGCGGACATGCACCGGGCGCACCCAAATAGGATGACCGTAGCCGGCGTCGGTGAAAGCGGGCGGCACGTGCCCGGTGAGATGACGAGGGAGAGGTGGCCGATGGAGAAATCACACGAACCGGCCGCCGACGGCAGCCCGGAGTCGGCCTCACTGTCCGCGCGGGACGTGGCGATCCTCGACTTCGAACGACAGTGGCGCAATCACGCCGGCGCCAAGGAGCAGGCCATTCGGGCCGAATTCGGTCTCTCGGCTGCACGGTACTATCAGTTGTTGGGTGCCCTCATCGACTCACCTCTGGCCCTCGCCCGCGACCCCATGCTGGTTAAGCGACTGCATCGGATGCGCGAAGCCAGGGCACAGGCGCGAGCGCGCCGCGCCGCACTCCCCACCGACTGATCGAGACCGAACCAGACTGACAATGCCCCAGCCCTATCCGAAAGACCGCTTCGACGCCCACCCGCCTGCTCTCGACCGGGTGGGCGCACACCGGGCCCCGGGCAAGAAGGGTCGCGGCTGGCTGGCATTCTGGTGGGCACTGGCCGCCACGGTGGTGCTGATCGCGATCGGAGCGCTGGGTCTGCTGTTCCTGAACAACCGCCTCGCGCCGGACACGTCCGGACTCGCGCCCACTGCGGCCCCGGCCACGTCGACCCCGACCGCGACGCCGAAGCCGGAGCCGTCGGCGACGCCCACGCCGAAGCCGACCGTTGACCCGAACCTGTCCGTCACCGTGCTCAACGGCACCCTGACGGTGGGTCTGGCCGGATCCGTCGGAGACGTCCTCGGCTCCGAGGGGTGGACCGTCGGGACGCTCGGCGACGCCGCCACCTCCGACGTTGCCGAGACGATCGTCTACTACGCCGACCCCGCCCTGGAGGGCGCGGCACGGGGGGTCGCAGAGTCCCTGCCGGGGGCCGAAATAATGCTCGCGAACGACTTCGCGGAGTCCGATGCCGAGCTCACTGTTGTCGTCGGCAACGACTACTCTCCGCCGGCCGGATAGGGCGCCCGGCAGCCCTGCTTTTCAGCCATCGACCGGCAATTTGTCAACCCCCTGTTATTCCAGAGCCTCTTCGCTACGCTCGGCCATGGTCGCTCATTTTGTCCGTGCAGCTCGCCTCTGTGGAGGTGGACCCGTTGCACGGCCATGGTGGACGCAGGCACTGCACCGAAGCAGTTTCCGCGGAAGGCCCGGCGCGGCCAGTGGGCCCGTGCCGACGCAATCACAGCACTGGGGAGTAACACATGGCGCACGGAACCGTAAAGTGGTTCAACGCTGAGAAGGGCTTCGGCTTTATCACCATTGACGGCGGGGGGCAGGACGTCTTCGTCCACTATTCCGCCATTGACATGAGCGGATACAAAGTCCTCGAAGAAGGCCAGGCGGTCGTCTTCGAGGTTGGCAGCGGAGCGAAGGGCCCTCAGGCCGAGTCGGTTCGACCGGCCTGAGCTGCACCAGTTTCGAGGCTTGCACGCCCAACGCCGCGCGGGAGCACCGCGCGGCGTTAGGGTGAAACGGTGAATCAGAACAGTGAAGCGATGAAACGCAGCCGACGCGTGACCGTGAGGATAGTTGCCGCGGTCATTCCGGTCCTGCTTCTGGCCGCCTGCACTGCCGAAGCACCGCGGCCGACCGCGAGCATCAAGCCGACCTCGACGGCGAAGGCCTGGGTGTCCACCTACACGGCCCCGGCCGCGACCGTGCTCGCACCGCTGCGCGGAACACCCGTGCCTCCGGGGAGCGCGGCGCATCCGTCGCTGGCGGTGAAGATCGACAACCACGAGGCGGCGAGGCCGCAGATCGGCCTCGAGAGCGCCGACATCGTCTTCGAGGAACTCGTCGAAGGCGGGATCACCCGCTACGTCGGGGTCTGGCACTCGGACATCCCGAAGCTGATCGGGCCGGTGCGCTCGATCCGGCCGATGGATCCGGACATCATTACGCCCTTCGGCGGAATCGTCGCCTACTCCGGCGGCCAGCCGCAGTTCGTCAAGGCGATGGAGGCGACCCCGGTCGTGAACGCCGTCTTCGACTACGACCGCAGCGGACTGTTCTACCGGATCGACACGAAGTCGTCCCCGCACAATGTCGTGGTGAACGCCAGGACGCTCGTGGGCCGGTACCCCAAGCTGGCCCCGCCGAGGCAGCACTTCGCCTACGCGGCCACCGCCGCGTCGTCGTCAGCGGTGGTGGACGGCAAGGCCATCCGCACGATCCAGACCCGCTTCTCCACCGCACGCTGGCCATCCTGGGCCTGGAACGCCAAGGCGAATTACTACCTGCGCTCCCAGGAGGGCGCGCCGGACCGCAACAGCAAGGGCGCGCAGCTCAAGGCGACCAACGTCGTCGTCATGCGTGTCGGCATCGACCGGCGCTACGGCGACGTCCCCAAGACCACCATGATCGGTTCGGGAGAGGCCTGGGTCTCGACCGGCGGACGGAGCCTGCGCGCCACCTGGGTCAAGCGATACCCATCGTCGCCGATCAGTCTCGTCGACGGTAACGGCGTGACGATCCGGCTTGCCGCCGGCAACACCTGGATCGAGCTGGTCCCGACGAAGCAGGGTTCCGTCCAGCTGGTGCCGTAGCGCCCCGCCCGTTCACTTGCACTCTCGGCACCAGAGTGCCAGAATCGTCTTTGGCACTCTCTCCTTATGAGTGCTAACCCCATCACGTTTTTGAACGTCCGGGAGGGACGAGAAACACTTATGGCAAAGATCATTGCTTTCAACGAAGAGGCCCGTCGCGGCCTTGAGCGCGGCCTGAACATCCTCGCCGACACGGTCAAGGTCACCCTCGGCCCGCGCGGACGCAACGTCGTTCTGGAGAAGAAGTGGGGCGCACCCACGATCACCAACGACGGCGTGTCCATCGCCAAGGAGATCGAACTCGACGACCCGTACGAGAAGATCGGTGCGGAACTCGTCAAAGAGGTCGCCAAGAAGACGGATGACGTCGCCGGCGACGGCACCACCACCGCCACCGTCCTCGCTCAGGCGCTGGTTCGCGAAGGCCTGCGCAACGTCGCAGCCGGCGCCGACCCGATCAGCCTCAAGCGCGGCATCGAGAAGGCCACTGCTGCCGTCATCGAAGAGCTCATCGCGAACGCCAAAGAGGTCGAGACCAAGGAAGAGATCGCGGCCACGGCTTCCATCTCTGCCGGTGACGCTGAAATCGGCGCCATCATCGCCGAGGCGATCGACAAGGTCGGCAAGGAAGGCGTTGTCACCGTCGAAGAGTCCAACACTCTCGGCACCGAACTCGAGCTCACCGAGGGCATGCGCTTCGACAAGGGCTTCCTGTCGGCGTACTTCGTGACCGACCCCGACCGTCAGGAAGCGGTCTTCGAAGACCCGTACATCCTGATCGTCAACTCCAAGGTCTCGAACATCAAGGACCTGCTGCCGATCGTTGACAAGGTCATCCAGACCGGCAAGCAGCTCCTCATCATCGCCGAGGACGTCGACGGCGAGGCCCTGGCCACGCTCGTTGTGAACAAGATCCGCGGCATCTTCAAGTCCGTCGCCGTCAAGGCTCCGGGCTTCGGTGACCGCCGCAAGGCCCAGCTGCAGGACATCGCGATCCTGACCGGTGGACAGGTCATCGCCGAGGAGGTCGGACTCAAGCTTGAGAACGTGACCCTCGACCTGCTCGGCACCGCCCGCAAGATCGTCATCACCAAGGACGAGACCACGATCGTCGAGGGTGGCGGAGACGTCGAGGCGATCGCCGGCCGCGTGCAGCAGATCCGCAGCGAGATCGAGAACACCGACAGCGACTACGACCGCGAGAAGCTCCAGGAGCGCCTGGCGAAGCTCGCCGGTGGCGTTGCAGTCATCAAGGCCGGCGCCGCGACGGAGGTTGAGCTCAAGGAGCGCAAGCACCGCATCGAGGATGCCGTCCGCAACGCGAAGGCTGCCGTTGAAGAGGGCATCGTCGCCGGTGGTGGCGTTGCGCTGATCCAGGCCGGCAAGACCGCTTTCGAGAAGCTCTCCCTCACGGGTGACGAGGCAACGGGTGCGAACATCGTGCGCGTGGCCATCGACGCGCCGCTCAAGCAGATCGCCCTCAACGCCGGCCTCGAGCCGGGCGTCGTCGCTGACAAGGTGCGCAACCTGCCCGTCGGCTGGGGCCTCAACGCCGCGACCGGTGAGTACGTCGACATGCTCCTCGCCGGCATCAATGACCCGGTGAAGGTCACCCGCTCCGCGCTGCTCAACGCCGCGTCGATTGCCGGACTGTTCCTCACCACCGAGGCCGTTGTCGCCGACAAGCCCGAGAAGCACCCGGCCCCGGCCGGCGACCAGGGCGGCGGAATGGACTTCTAAGTCCCAACCCGTTCCACAGCACCGCAGTTCCAGATGATGGGCGCCTCCTTCGGGAGGCGCCCATTGTTGTGTCTCGTGTGCGCCTGCGCCGCCTCTGGCGCCCGCTCAGATGCCCGTGACGTCAGCGTGAGAACAGGCGCGCGTTTGCCTGTTCGACATCGGCATACTGCCGGCCGGCCTGCGACAGGGCCAGGTTGAGTCCCTCCGCACTCTCCTCGACGTGTCGCTGGGTCGCTCGCCAATCGGCCACGGCGCCCTGGAAGGCCGCTGCGGCCTGCCCCGTCCACGACCCTTCGAGGCCGGTCAACTGCGCCAGCAGGCCGGCGACCTCGGCCTGGATTCGGGCGATTGACGCCCGCGCGGCGGCCGTCGTACTCAGCACGGCCTCGCTGTCCACCTGGTAGCTCGTCATGTCCGTCGTCCTTCCGCTCGCACGCGACCGTAGTGCCGCCGACTGCCGCCCCGATCGAGGGAGCCCGGACTGTGGACGGCGCCCCGGGGGCCCGCCGGTGGGGAGGGCGCCCCCCGAGGGTCGCTCTGCGGCCACGACCCGGCCATCCTCGGGCCATCTGCGCGTCGTGCGCCCCCGACAACCTGAGGGCGTAACGCCAACCCCAAGGAGACCGCATGAGACTTCTCACCCCCACCCGCCAGATCCGTCCGAGTGGACGCCGGTCCGCGAGGGCAGCGAGTGTGTTCGTGGGTATCGCCCTCGCCGCCGGCGCGACCGTGCCCGTGACCGCTGTCGCGCACGCGAGCGAGGCCCCGGCGTCCGTCACGGTCGTAAACGCGGCTCACCGAGGTGCCAGCGCCTACTTTCCCGAGAACACGCTTCTCTCCTTCCGGGAGGGAATCGCCCTCGGCGGGGACCTCACCGAGCTCGACGTGCAGCGCTCCAGGGACGGTGAACTCGTGGTCATCCACGACACCAACCTGGCTCGGACGACGAACGTGGAGCAGCTCTTCCCCGACCGCGCTCCCTGGAAAGTCAGCGAATTCACCTATGCCGAGATGCTCAGCCTCGACGCCGGCTCCTGGAAGGACCCGAAGTTCGCCGGTGAGAAGATCCCGACCCTTTCCGAGTCGATCCAGACCATCCGCAACGGCAGCGGCGGCATGCTCCTGGAGATCAAGGCGCCGGATCTCTACCCCGGCATCGAGGCCGAGGTGGCCGCTGAGATGAGCACGTTCCCCGGCTATGTCCAGTCGGCCGTCGCCGCGGGGCGACTCGTCGTGCAGTCATTCAGTTTCGGCTCGATGAAAGCCTTCAAGTCGCTCGAGCCCACCATCCCCGTCGGGCTGCTCGGCACGCCGACGATCGCCCAACTGCCCGAGCTGGCGACCTGGGCCGACCAGATCAACCCGTATCACTACTCCATCGACGCCGCGTACGTGGCCGAGGTGCACCGCCTCGGGATGGAGTGCCTGACCTGGACGGTCGACAGCGACGCTGACATCAGGCGTGCGATCGACCTGGGCGTCGACGGCGTGATCACCAATCGGCCGGACGCACTGAAGCGCATCCTCGCCGACGGGGTCGCCCGAGGCTAATCCGACCGCGCCTCGGGGGCACTCGGCGGGGTGATCCCCTGGGGCGCATTCGGCGAGCCGGCCAGGGGGAGCCAGACCCGGAAAGTTGCCCCGCCGCCCGGGGTGTCCAGGACCTCGACCGTGCCGTTGTGGCTGGCCACGATCGACGCGACAATGGCGAGGCCGAGGCCGCTGCCCCCGGTTTCCCGGGCGCGAGAGGTGTCGGCGCGCCAGAAGCGCTGGAAGATCTTGTCCCGAATCTGCGGGGGGATGCCCTCGCCGTGGTCGACCACCGCGATCGACGCCCGCTGGTTGCGCCGATCGACGGACACCTCGAGCTCGACCGGACTGTCCGGCTGACTGAAGCGCAGGGCGTTGCCCATCAGGTTGGTGATCACCTGGCGGATCTTGTTCTCCTCGGCCATCACGACGGCCGGGACCGCGCCCGACGGCGCCGCGGGCTCGGTCTGCGTGGCCGGGGGGTCGGTTCGGCGCGGCTTGCGCGTGCGCAGCCGGGCGAGCGTCGCGCCGGCGAAGGAGATGGGACCGGTGAGGGCAGCCCCGTTGGCCGGCTGCGCTCCGGCCGCGTTGACGGGCCGAGCGGTGTCGGCCGGGTCGGCGTCGACGGCGGGGATGTCCGCGGTGTCGGGGAGCTCCTCCTTCGGCGGGCGCGACACGACGGTCACCCGCCGGCCCGGGGAGGACGCCATGGCGTCGAGCGCCGCGTCGCGGGCCAGGGGCATGAGGTCGACCTCGGCCAGGTCCAGGGGCTTCGTTTCATCCAGCCGGGCCAGCTCGAGGAGGTCCTCGACCAGGCCGCCCATCCGGATCGCTTCCTTCTCGATGCGTTCCATCGCCTGCGCGACGTCCTCGGGCGTCTGCAGCGCACCCATCCGGTACAGCTCCGCGTAGCCGCGAACGGAGACGAGCGGGGTGCGCAGCTCATGGCTGGCGTCACCGACGAACCGGCGCATCTGGTCGATGGTGCGCGCGCGGTCCTTGAAGGCCCGGTCGATGCGGTTGAGCATGGTGTTGAGCGAGCGGTTCAGGCGGCCGACTTCCGTGTTCGGGGTGGCGCCGCCGAGACGCTGGCTGAAATCGCCGTCCGCGATCGCAGCCGCCGTGCGCTCGACCTCGCGCAACGGCGCGAAGGTGGTCGTCACGAGCAGCCGGGTCAGTAGCGCGCCGACGAGCACGACGCCCACGCCGAAGCCGAGGAAGATGGTGAGATAGGTGGCCATGGTATTCTCGGTCGGCTTCAGCGACACGGCCATCAGCAGGGTTCCGTAGGTGCCCTGGGGACTGATCACGAACGGCACCGCGACGGCGTGGAACTCGGTGTCGTGGTTCGCGCTGTGGAACGTCAGAATCTCGCCGTCGAGCCGGGTCACGGTCTGGAGATCGAGCGGCATGTCGACCACGGGCAGGTCCCGGCGGGGCCGGTCCCGCCAGGTGCGGTCCCGGAGGGTGCCGCTCTCGTCGTACAGGGCGACGAAGTAGTCGGACGGCACGCCCTCCGCGCTGCCCGCGGTCAGGGAAGCCGCCGAGTTGCCGTTGAGCGCCGTCTGCGCCTCGGTCTGGAGGCGCGCGTCGACCTGCTGGATGACGTACTGCCGGAGCATCGCCATCGTGCCGATGCCGGAGACGAGGAGCCCGAGGGTCAGCATCAGCACGGTCACGCCGGTGATCTTGGAGCGAAGGGAGGTACGGCTCCAGCGCTCCGTCAGTGACTCATGCATGTGGCCCTCAGTTTACGGGCGCAGCCTGTGAGCTACGCCTTGGCCGCCTTGAGCATGTAGCCGAAGCCGCGCTTGGTCTGGATCAGCGGCTCGCTCGAATGCGTGTCGACCTTGCGCCGCAGGTAGGAGATGTAGGACTCGACGATTCCGGCGTCCCCGTTGAAGTCGTACTCCCACACGTGGTCGAGGATCTGCGCCTTGGACAGCACCCGGTTCGGGTTGAGCATCAGGTAGCGCAGGAGCTTGAACTCGGTCGGGCTGAGCTCGATCGGCTGGTCGCCGACGAGCACCTCGTGGGTGTCCTGGTCCATCGTGAGTTCGCCGGCGCGGATGACGGCATCCTCGTCGGCGTGCATGGTGCGGCGCAGGATCGCCTTGATCCGCGCGACGATCTCGTCGAGGCTGAACGGCTTGGTGACGTAGTCGTCGCCGCCGACCGTGAGCCCGGTGATCTTGTCTTCCGTGTCATCCTTCGCGGTGAGGAAGAGGATCGGGGCCGTGTAGCCGGCCGTGCGCAGGCGCTTGGTCACGCCGAAACCGTTGATGTCGGGGAGCATGACGTCGAGGATGATCAGGTCGGGCTCCTCCTCGAGTACGGCGGAGATCGCCTGGGCGCCGTTACCCACGGCGCGCACGGCGAAGCCGGCGAAGCGCAGGCTGGTGGTGAGAAGATCCCGGATGTTGGGTTCGTCGTCGACAATGAGAATGCGGGGGCCATCGGTCATGCCACCAGTATCTGCGCGTTAGCTGGGATGTTCCTGAGAGCTACCCTTCCCCGCGAAACCGCAGTCGTGCGCGTTGAAACGCACTCATAACGCGCACAACTGCGGTTTCGCGAGTCAGGCGGCGAGGTTGTGGGAGTCCAGGATCGTGTAGCTGTAACCCTGCTCGGCGAGGAAACGCTGGCGGTTCTGGGCGAAGTCCTGGTCGACGGTGTCGCGCGCGACGAGGGTGTAGAAGTTCGCCGACAGGCCGGACTCCTTCGGCCGGAGCAGGCGGCCGAGGCGCTGGGCCTCCTCCTGCCGGGAGCCGAAGGACCCGGAGACCTGGATCGCGACCGTGGCCTCGGGCAGGTCGACCGAGAAGTTCGCGACCTTCGAGACGACGAGCACGTTCTCCTCGCCGACCCGGAAGGCCTGGTAGAGCCGCTCGCGTTCGTCGATGGGGGTCGCGCCGGTGAGCTTCGGGGCGCCGAGCGCCTCGGCCAGTTCGTCGATCTGGTCGAGGTACTGGCCGATCACGAGGATGCGTTCACCCGGGTGCTTCGCCACCAGCTGCTTGACGACATCCAGCTTCGCCGGCGCGGTCGCGGCCATGCGGTAGCGCTCGTCGTCCGCGGCCGCCGCGTAGCTGAGCCGCTCGGACTGGGGCAGGTCGATCCGCACCTCGTAGCAGGACGCGGGGGAGATGAAGCCCTGGGCCTCGATCTCCTTCCACGGCGCATCGAAGCGCTTGGGACCGATCAGGCTGAACACGTCGCCCTCGCGGCCGTCCTCGCGCACCAGGGTGGCCGTGAGGCCGAGCCGGCGGCGCGCCTGCAGTTCCGCGGTGAGCTTGAACACGGGCGCGGGCAGCAGGTGCACCTCGTCGTAGATCACCAGGCCCCAGTCCATGGCGTCGAGGAGCTCGAGGTGGGCGTACTCGCCCTTCCGCTTCGCGGTGAGGATCTGGTAGGTCGCGATCGTGACCGGCTTGACCTCCTTCACCTGGCCGGAGTACTCGCCGATCTCGTCGGCGGTGAGGGTCGTGCGCTTGAGCAGTTCGTCGCGCCACTGCCGGGCCGAGATCGTGTTGGTGACCAGGATGAGCGTGTTGGTCTGCGCGGTGGCCATTGCCCCGGCTCCCACGAGCGTCTTGCCGGCGCCGCAGGGGAGCACGACCACGCCGGAGCCCCCCTCGAAGAAGTTCGCCACCGCCTTGTTCTGGTAGTCGCGCAGCGCCCAGCCGCTCTGGAGCAGCGCGATCGGATGCGGCGTGCCGGGTGTGTACCCGGCGAGGTCCTCGGCCGGCCAGCCGAGCTTGACGAGCTCCTGCTTGAGCTGCCCGCGGGCCCACGGCTCGACCAGGAACGAATCCGGCGTCGGATGTCCGACCAGCAGGGGCGAAATCCGCTTGGCGCCCGAGATCTCCATCAGCACGGCCTGGTCGTTGCTGCGCAGGATGAGCGCGCCGGCGTCGTCGCGCTCGATCACGAGCCGGCCGTAACGGCCGACGGTCTCGGTGATGTCGACGCTCACGGTCTGCGGAATGGCGAACTTCGAGTATTTCTCCAGCGTGGCCAGCATGTCGGAGGCGTCGTGCCCCGCCGCCCGCGCGTTCCACAACCCGAGGCGGGTGATCCGGTAGGTGTGGATGTGCTCGGGGGCGCGCTCGAGCTCGGCGAACACGGCCAGGTCGTGACGCGCATCCTCCGCGAGGGGATGGGCGACCTCGAGTAAAACCGTGCGGTCGCTTTGGACGATCAGGGGTCCGTCAGACATAACCGGTAATCCTACGCCAGCGCGCGCTGAAAGCCGGGAGCCGACCTACCCGACCGGCGTGATGCTGATGATGCTCGAGAGCGGAAGCGTGCGTTCGATGTCGGCGCGGCGGTCCCGGGCGCGGAAGCGCCCGCCGCCCACGCTCGCCGGCTCGAGCAGGTAATCGACGACGACCCCGCCGGGCATGGCGATGCTCACCGTGACGGTTTGCTTGCCCTTGATGGCCGTGTCCAGCTGGCGGGCGAGCCACGCGTCCCCGGCCATGACCTCCCCGCCGTCACCGGCGCGGAGCTTCTCGACCAGCGCGGCAGCCGGGTCGGTCACGACGACCGGTTGCACGCGGGCGAGCTGGTGGCGGCGCAGGTGCACGATCTCGCCGTCGCTGTCTTCCGCGGCGACCGGGTAGCGCGCGTCGGTGAGCGCCCAGAACACGGTTTCGACGGGGATGCGGCTGGTCAGGCGATTCTCGGTGTCTCGAACGAGCGCGAGCGGCGCGAAGGTCTGATCGACCGCGATGGTGCCCAGCAGCGCGGCGTCGTCCGAGCGGACGTAACTCTGCGTCGGGGACCCGGGGGCGTGGGCACTGCCCACCCGGACGCGGCCGTACCGGTCCGACGATTCCCGGATGAGGTACTCCACCGGCTGCGGGATGCCGCTGAGCGAAACGGCGCGCAGGAAGTCGAGCAGCGAGTCGGCGGTTTCGCCGGCCGCCAGGGCGCGGCTCACCGAGGCCGCCGTGATGCGGTAGCTGGAGGCGAGCTCGCGGCTTTCAACATCGGCCAGGCCGCGGAGCCGCGCGTCGATCGAGGGGGCGAGGGGGCCGGGGGCAACGATCGACAGGTCGTGCTGGAGGTACACCGCGCCGACCTCGGCCGGCAGCGACCTGCCCATGAGTGCGGCGGCCGCGTCGAGGTCGCCGGCCAGGAGGGCCACCCCGGCCGGGCTGGTCATGTGGTGCGCCATGACCCCGATGAGTTCGGCATCGCGAGTGAATTCCCTCACGCGTGCGTCGATCGCGTCGCCGCCGGCCGGGTAGAGCCAGCTGACGAAGGCGTGCAGGCCCGCGCCCCAGGAGAACGCGGGGCGGCGGGCCAGGAGGGTGCGAACATCGGCAGGCAGGGCATCGTGCCAGGCGCGGGCGAGCGCCGCCCAGCGACGGGTGGTGCCCTCGAGCATCCAGGCCTCCCCGGCCTCGGTGCCCAGCCAGTGTCCGTTGGACTGAGCGATGAGTCCGGCTCGGGCGGCGGTCGCGACCAGGGGGGCGACGATCTCGAGGTCCACCGCCATGACCAGGCCGAGCCGTTTGCTGTCCGGAAGCCCCAGCCCGCCGCGGCTGAGTTCACGTGCGGGCTCGCGCGCGAGCTCCGTGACCAGTTCGGCGATCGCGGAGACGGCGGTGAAGGCGCGCTCGGTGGCCAGCCGGTCGGCGAATCGGATGTCGTTCTCCGACGCCGGGGGGAGGGGCGCGGGCTGCGGGGCGGCCGCCAGCTCGGTGGCGCTCGGCAGTCCGTCGGCGGACCAGCGCTGGAGCTGGGCACTGACGGCGTCGTACGGGGCCAGCCGCCCGTCCGAGACGCAGGCGAGCATGAGGCGGTGGAGCTCCGCGGCGCGCGCGGCAACGTCGGCTTCCGCGACGGATGCCCCCGCAAGCACAGTCAATCGGTCAGCGAGCTCCGCGATCGTCGGCCCCGGGGTGGCCGGGTCCGCGGCGGCCAGGCCGCCAGCAAGCTCGCCGGCTACGGCCAGGGCGGCGAGGGTGGCCCGGTCCAGGTGGGCCAGCGCGGCCTGCACGGAGGCCGGGTCGAGCAGGCTCTCGGCCAGGTCGAAGAAGTCCCGGATGCCGGTGGCCGGCACGGAGCGGGCCACGATCGCCAGGCGCAGGGATTCGTCGTCGAGGGACCGGAGACGCGTTGCCAGCGAGAGCATGCCGCTACCGCCTGCTCTGGCGTGCCTCGCGACTGCGGCGAACGCCCGTCAACACCATGAGGGCGACGATGGCCAGGAAACCGGCGGGCAGGCCGTAGTACGGCAGCGTGAAGATGACCGGCCAGATTCCCGAGCTGAAACCGTCGTTGGTTCCGGCTCCGGCCATCGTGCCGAAGATGATGCCCAGAAAGGCGAGGATCGACAGACCCACAACACCCGCGACCATAAATGCCAGGATGCGCTCGATCCGGCTGAAGCTTTGTGCGGTTTGAATGGTCACACCCCAAGGATAGTGGTCGGACCCGACAAAGACGGGGCGGGGACCCGCCGAAGCGAATAGGCTTGGCTCGGATGACGCGCATTTCCGCGCGCCCGGAACCCAGCGAGGTCTAGATGCCTACCGGCAAGGTCAAGTTTTACGACGAAGAGAAGGGTTTTGGCTTCATCAGTTCCGATGACGGCCAGGAGGTCTTCCTGCACGCTTCCGCCCTGCCCTCCGGCGTGACGGTCAAGGCCGGGACGAAGCTCGAATTCGGGATCGCGGACGGCAAACGGGGCGCCCAGGCGCTGTCCGTGCGGGTGCTCGAGTCACCGCCGAGCCTCGCAAAGCTCAGCCGCAAGTCGGCCGACGACATGGCGATCATCGTCGAGGACCTGGTCAAGCTGCTCGACGGGATGGGCGCCAACCTGCGCCGAGGACGCTACCCGGAAAGCTCCCACAGCAAGAAGATCGCGGCCATGCTGCGCAAGGTTGCCGAGGAGCTCGATGCCTGAGCTGGCGGACGAAACCCTGCTCCAGGCCGTTGACGTGGCGCGCGCCGCCCTGATCGAGATCACCCCCGCTGACACCATCGGCGAACCGGTAGGCCACATCGTTGAGGGCGAACACGTCGTGTCGCTCCTCTTCGACTGCCTGATGACCGGTTACCCCGGCTGGCACTGGACCGTCAGCCTGTCTCGCATCGATGGCGATTCCCAGCCCTCCGTGCTCGAGACCGAGCTCATGCCCGGCGGCGAAGCCCTGCTCGCCCCCGAGTGGGTTCCGTGGTCGGACCGGCTGGCCGACCACCGCACCGCACAGGAACTCGCCGAGGCCGAGGCCGCCGCCGAAGCGCTGGACGCCCTCGACGAGTTCGACGTGGAGACGGACGAAGCCGACGCCCTCGATGAGGACGACGAGTTCGAAGACGAGGATGGCGGCGACGACGAACTCGACGGCATCGATTTCGGGGAAGCGCTAGCGGCGTCTCCCCTGAACCCAGGCGAGGCCGCCCAGGCCGAGGCCGAGACCGATGACGGCACACCAGACCCACCATTCGAAGCCGCGAGCGGCGAGTTCGACGCGGAAGACGACCGCGACGACGAGGACGACTAGCCACACCGCCGAACCCGCGAAGAAGGCCGTGCGCGCATCCGTGCGCGCGGGCAGCGGGTCGGGGCGCCGTTCGCTGTCTTTCAGCCAGAGCCGCATCTGGTCTACCGGCCGAGGTGTGCGACGACGTACTCGATCGCCCCGACGAGGCTGCGCACGTCGTCCGGCGCGATCGCCGTGAACGTCGCGAGGCGCAGCTGGTTGCGACCCAGCTTGCGGTACGGGTCGGTGTCGACGACTCCGTTGACACGGAGCGTCCGCGCCACGGCGGCCGCGTCCACCGATTCGTCGAAGTCGATGGTGACGACAACCTGCGAACGGTGATCGGGGTTGGTGACGAACGGCGTCGCGTAGTCGACGCGCTCGGCCCACTCGTACAGCACGGATGACGATTCCCGCGTGCGTGCGGACGCCCAGGCCAGTCCGCCGTTGCCGTTGATCCAGTCGAGCTGGCTCTCCAGCAGCAGGAGGGTGGCCAGTGCGGGGGTGTTCAGCGTCTGGTTGAGCCGCGAGTTGTCGATCGCGTTCTTCAGGCTGAGGAACTCGGGAATGTACCGGCCGCTCGCGGCGATGCGTTCGACCCGTTCGACGGCGGCGGGGGAGAAGAGGGCCAGCCACAGGCCGCCGTCGGAGGCGAGGTTCTTCTGCGGGGCGAAGTAGTAGACATCCGACGCTGCGGCGTCGAAGTCGATGCCGGCGGCGGCGCTCGTGGCGTCGATGACGGTGAGCGCACCGGGGTCGCCGTGCACCCGGGTGACCGGCGCCATGACGCCCGTCGACGTCTCGTTCTGCGGCCAGGCGTACACGTCGACTCCCTCGGTGACCACGAATTCGCTGCGCGAACCGGGAGCCGCCGAGATCACGTCGGGTGCATCGAGGAAGGGGGCAGCCGCGGCAGCGGCGAATTTGCCGCCGAATTCGCCGAAGACGAGGTTCTGGCTGCGCTTGTCGATCAGGGAGAAAGCGGCCGCGTCCCAGAAGGCGGTCGATCCGCCGTTGCCGAGCACGACCTCGTAGCCGTCCGGCGCGCGCAGCAGTTCGCCGAGGCCCGATCGGACGCGACCGACGAGGTCCTTGACCGGCGGCTGGCGATGGGACGTGCCGAGCACCGCCGCTCCCGCGGTGAGCAGGTGCTCGAGTTGTTCCGGCCGGATTTTCGACGGGCCGCAGCCGAATCGACCGTCACTGGGCAGGAGTTCGGAGGGAATTTTCAGATCCGGCATAGGGCGATTCTAGTTGGCCGGGAGGCGACAGGTAGGGTTGTGACGTTGCTGGAGGGCGAGCGGAGGGCTGCGGATGACTGATCTGATCGACACCACCGAGATGTACCTCCGCACGATCCTCGACCTCGAGGAGGAGCAGATCGTGCCGCTCCGGGCACGCATCTCCGAGCGACTCAGCCACTCCGGCCCGACGGTATCGCAGACGATCGCCCGGATGGAGCGCGACGGCCTGGTCATCGTGTCGGGCGACCGCCATCTGGAACTCACGACCGAGGGGCGCAGCAAGGCCGTCCACGTGATGCGCAAGCATCGCCTCGCCGAGCGGCTGCTCAGCGACGTCATCGGGCTCGAGTGGGAGTTCGTCCATGACGAAGCCTGCCGCTGGGAGCATGTGATGAGCGAGCAGGTCGAGCGCAAGATCCTCGAGATCCTCGGCCATCCGACCGAATCCCCCTACGGCAACCCGATCCCAGGCCTCGACGAGCTGGGTGACTCGCCCGCCGTCGCGTTCATGGCCGGAGTGACCAGCCTGGTCGATGTGGTCGCGACGTCCCGCGAGCCCGTGACGGCCGTCATCCGGCGACTGGGCGAACCCGTGCAGTTCGACCCGGAGCTGCTGCGCCAGCTCAAGCAGGCCGGCGTGCTGCCCGGCCGGACCGGCACCTTCCGGGCCGCCGGACAGTACGTTTCCGTGCGGGTCGAGGGGTTCGCTGAGGGGCTCGAACTGCCCCACGAGCTGGCCGTCCACATCTTCGTCGCCACCCCGCCGGCCTCGGCCTGAACCGTGGGGGAGCCACTCCCTCACAGCCGGTTTGTCGTTACCAATTCGTTAAAAATGTGTCGATGAAAGTGACAAACGAGGGATCGTCACGTAGCGTCGGACCTGTCCCGCAGGCCGGAAGTCGGTCGAAGGGCCCGGGTTAAGACGCCTTTCCCTCCCGTCTCTTGACTCGGTACATCACACGCCATGAGCGCAGTGGACGGGACAACTCCCTAGTGTTGTCGAGGCGCCGGAGGTAAAAACTTTGGCTGGTTACGGCATCACACGGTTCCGTCGCGGAACAAATCCGAAACTCAACACGCAGGACCCGCGGGAGGTCTCCCCGCCCGCTCCCGTCCCCCGGCAACCCCGGCCCTCGATCCGGCGGGGGAGCCTCGGCAACATCGTTGTCATGACCTTCGCCGGCGGGCTCGTCGCCACCCTGGCGCTTCCCGCCTATGCGTTCACGCCGGGCAAGGGCGAGATCCGCTACGGGGCGACCGCGGCCACCGAGCTCGCCCGGTCCGGCGCGCAGGCCGTGGAGGTGTCCACGCTGGCGGCAACGACCAGCGTCTCCCGGGACGGCTTCACGGCGACGACGGTGGAGGAGCTGGCGTCCCGCGCCCGGGCCAGGGCCGCGGCAACGGCGGCCAGGGCCGCTGAGGCGCGCCGCAAGGAAGTGGCCAGGCAGATGACCTCGTATGCGGCGTCGTACACCGGCCCGTCGGCCAAGCAGTATCTGGCCGCCCCGGCGCATCCGAACGTCAGCCTGTCCTCGGTCTACAACGTCGCAGCGCAGTACCAGGGCGTCCCCTATGTATACGGAGGATCGACGCCGGCCGGCTTCGACTGCTCCGGGCTTGTGATGTACGTCTACGCGCAGTTCGGTGTGAGCCTGCCGCACTCGTCGGCCGGCCAGGCCGCCGCCGGAACCCGCGTCGCGACCTCCTCCGCCAGGCCCGGCGACCTCGTCGTGATGCCCGGCCACATCGGCTTCTACGCCGGCAACGGCAACATCCTGCACGCCCCATACTCGGGCACCAGGGTGCGGGTCCAGCCCATCTGGACGAGCAACTACTACATCGTCCGCATCGGAACCTGATCCGCGGCCGGCCGCCCCGCCGACCCGCCCTTAGCACATCTGGCGTGCCATATTTTCGTGGAACGCCAGTTGTGCGTTAACCTGAGGGCCTGATGTTCTGCGATTTTCTTTCGGGAGAGCCAATGCGCGAGCTTCGCACAGTCCATGCCATGGATGTGCGCGGACACTCGGTGCTGCGGCACGGCAGTCAAACATGTCCGGGCCACGCCGTGGCTCGTCGGGCGTTGTCCTCGTGACAGCGCTCTTTCTTGTTTGGCTGCACTCTCCTGTTTCGCTGGGCGCCGGAACGTAGTTCGAATGGCTGGAAGCCGTCCAGCCTCCTTCGAAAGGGAGCGCATGCGCACACTGGTCCTCAACGCGGGGTACGAGCCCCTCGCCGTGGTGTCCTTCAAACGGGCACTCGTGCTGGTCATGAATCACAAAGCAACGATCGTCGAGAGCGACCAGGAGCACCCGGTCGTGGCCGCCTCCGGGTTCTGGGAGCGCCCGAGCGTCATCCTGCTCACCCGATACGTGCGCATCCCACGGTCGGTGGCCGTGCCTGTCAGCCGGCGGGGAGTGTTGCGCCGGGACGAGCATCGCTGCGGCTACTGCGGCAAATCGGCCAGCACGATCGACCATGTGCTGCCGCGGTCCCGTGGCGGCCGGGACACCTGGGACAACCTCGTCGCCTGCTGCCTGCGCTGCAACAACGTCAAGGGCGACCACACGCCGGCGGAAATGAACTGGGACCTGCTCTTCGATCCGCGCATGCCGCAGGGGACCACCTGGGTGGTCAGAGGCGTCGAGCGCCCCCTGCCCCAGTGGGACGAGTACCTCGCCCCGGCAGCCTGAGGACGACGCGAAAGTCACGGCAATGTAACGCCCGAGGTGACATTCGGCGCTCGTTCCCATAGTGTGGGGGAGCCAGACGACCTGAACCCGCACTCCGGAGGACCCCCTTTTGCCCCAGCCCGGCCAGACCGGTTCTCCCGAGAACTCCACTGCGACTCCCACGCGCCGCGAACTTCGCGCGCAGCGGGAGGCAGGAGAAACCCCGGAAGTTTCCACCGAGCCGGCCGAGCAGAAGGCCGCCCCGGCCGTCAGCGTGGCCCCGGATGCCGCCCGCGCAGCCGCGCGGCCCATGGCCGCGCAGCCCGTGACCCCAACGCCGGCGGCCACGCGCCCGCCGCCTTCCAAGCGCAACAGCCCCCTGACGGTCGCGGTCACCCTGCTCGCGATTCCCGGACTCTTCCTCACCGCGGCGCTCCCGGCCTACGCGTTCACGCCGGGCGAGGGCCTCGTAGGCGCCCGCACGGCGCACCAGCGAGCGTCGGCGGAAGCGCAGGACGTGACCGTGGCAGCCGGTTCGGCGAGCATCTCGGTCGCCCGCGACGGCTTCAGCGCGACCACCACCGCGCAACTGGCCGAGCGTGAGCGCGCCGCCGCCGCGGCCGCCGCGGAGAAGGCCGCTGACGCGGCCCGCGCGACGACCGCCGCCTACGCCGTCTACGGCATCCGTGCCGACGGTGACGACTACCCCTGGGCGGGCAAGACGAGCGGGCTCTCTCCGCTCGGCTACGTCTACGGACAGTGCGTCGACTTCGTCGCCTGGCGCCTCAACCGCGACGCCGGCGTGACCGGCGGCAACTGGCGCTGGACCTGGAGCAACCTCACCCCCGGCGGCGGAGACGCCTCCCAATGGGCCAACGCCTGGTCCGGCCACGGCTGGGCCACCGGCAACAAGCCCGTCGTCGGAGCGGTCGCCTGGTTCAACTACAACCATGTTGCCTACGTGCAGTCGGTCTCGGCCGGCGGTTCCGTCGTGCTCGAGGAGTACAACTGGATGGGCAGCAGCGCGTACCACACGCGCACCGTCCCGGCCAGCGAGGTGCCGCTCTTCCTGTACCCCCCGACATAGTCGGCGCACACCGGGTTTGGCGCACACCGCTAAACTTGACCGGTCAGCCTCTGTAGCTCAACGGAAGAGCAGTTCCGTCCTAAGGAAACGGTTGGGGGTTCGAATCCCTCCAGGGGCACTTCACCGCCAACAACTTGGATATTTCCTACAACGCCTTACGGCGGATGTTGGAGGCTGGGCTACGCTGACGATCGTGAGCACCTACAGACCTCCCCTGACCGATCTCGCCTTCGTCCTCGAGCATGTCGTGGGTTACCCGGGCGTCGCCCGGTTGCCCGGCTACGAGCATGCCGACCTCGACACCGTGGTCGACCTCCTCGAACAGTGCGGCGATTTCATGGCCAAAGTCGTGGCGCCGACCAACCAGCCGGGCGACGTCGAAGGCGCGCGCCGCCAGCCCGACGGTTCGGTGGTCACGCCGGCCCCGTTCAAGGCGGCCTACCGCCAGTACGTCGACGCCGGATGGGGCTCGGTCCCGTTCCCGGAGGAGTTCGGCGGCGGCGCATTCCCCTGGTCGGTGAACCTCGCGATCCAGGAGATGACGGCATCCGCCAACATGGCCTTCGCGCTCTGCCCGCTGCTCACCCAGGGCGCCATCGACGCGCTCCTGCACTACGGCGACGATGCCCAGAAGCAGCGCTACCTCCCCAAAATGATCAGCGGCGAGTGGACCGGCACGATGAACCTCACCGAGCCGCAGGCCGGGTCGGATGTCGGGGCGCTCGCCACGCGTGCCGCGCCGAACGGTGACGGGACCTTCGCCATCACCGGGCAGAAGATCTTCATCACCTACGGCGAGCACGACCTGGCCGAGCAGATCGTGCACCTCGTGCTGGCCCGCACGCCCGGCGCACCCGCCGGCACCAGGGGCATCTCCTGCTTCATCGTGCCCAAGTTCCTGGTGAACGAGGACGGCTCGCTCGGCGAGCACAATCCGGTCACCTGCCTCTCGATCGAGCACAAGCTCGGCATCCACGGCTCGCCGACCTGCGTGCTCTCCTACGAGGGCGCGACGGGCTACCTCATCGGCGAGGAGAACCTCGGCATGCGGATCATGTTCGTGATGATGAACAGCGCCCGGCTCTCCGTCGGCACCCAGGGCCTCGCCATCGGCGAGCGCGCCTACCAGCAGGCGCTCGACTTCGCCCAGGACCGCAGGCAGGGCCTGGCGATCGGGGCGGAGGGGAAGGACTCGGCGATCATCGAGCATCCCGACGTGCGCCGCCTGCTGATGACCCAGCGGGCCTACCTCGCAGCGCTCCGCCGGATGATGCTCTTCAACGCCGTGCAGATGGACCACGCCAGCCACGACCAGGACGAGCGGGCCGCCGCGCGGGCCGGCGAGGTCGTCGGCCTGCTCACCCCGATCTGCAAGTCGTTCGGCACCGACCTCGGCACCGAGATCACCTCCCTCGCGCTCCAGGTCTACGGCGGCATGGGCTTCATCGAGGAGACCGGAGCCGCGCAGCATTACCGCGACGTGAGGATCACCCCGATCTACGAGGGAACCAACGGCATCCAGGCTGCGGACCTCGTCGGCCGCAAGCTCGGCGTGCGCGGCGGCGCCTCGGCGATGGAGTTCATCGCGACCATGCGCGAGGTCGAGGCGGAGCTGGCGAGCGCCGGCGATGACTTCGACTTGATCCGGATGGAGCTCGGCCGGCAGTTCGACGCCCTCGAAACGGCCACCGCGTGGATGCTTTCCACCGGAAGCACCGACCCGGACTCCGCGCTGTCGGGCTCCACGCCCTACCTGCGCATGTGGGGGCTCTGCGTCGGGGGATGGCTGCTGGCCCGCTCGGCCCTGGCCGGGCCGGCCACCGGCGACGCCGAGATGGCGGAGACCCAGCTCGTGCTCGCCCGCTTCTACGCGGAGCAGCTCCTGCCGCAGTGCGCCGGCCTGCTCGGGGCAGCCACCGCCGGATCCCGAGACCTGTTCGCGCTGGACGCCGGCCGGCTGGCGGGCGCGGTGCGCCGCGGCTGACGCGCGACCGCCGGTCCCCCAAAGAGCTGACTACCGGAGGCGTCGGCGCTGCCGCAGACTATGGAACACGATGCACGCTCCTCGAGCTGCATCGCCGGTTCAGGAGACATTCGGGTTGTCACCCTGGCCAGGAATTGCGAGGGGGGCCAATTCGGGTTTGGCCCCCTTTCGCATGCCCGGCCCGCCCGGCTTGCACCACAGTTCGCCCCGCCCCTGCGACACTGGTACGCGAGCGAAGGAGAACCGATGGCGCTGATCGACAATGCGATCTACGTGGACGGCCGACGGGCGGCGACGCCGGCCTCGCTCGATGAGACCTACGAAGTCCTCAAGGCGAACGCGGGGTTCGCCTGGATCGGCATGTACCGGCCGACCGAGCAGGAAGTGCGCTCCGTCGCCGAGGAGTTCAATCTGCACCACCTGCCGGTCGAGGATGCCTTGAAGGGCCACCAGCGGTCCAAGCTCGAACGCTTCGACGACATCGCCTTCCTCGTGCTGCGCCCGGCGCGGTACATCGACGCGGAGGAGCGGGTCGAGTTCGGCGAAGTGCACCTCTTTGTCGGGCCGGATTTCGTGCTGACCATCCGTCACGCCGAGGCCCCCAACCTCGCGACCGTGCGCCGCCGCATGGAGGAGGACCCGGCGCTCCTGGCCCTCGGGCCCGAGGCCGTGCTCTACGCGATCCTCGACCAGATCGTCGACGAATACGGGCCCGTCGTCGCGGGCCTCGAGAACGACATCGATGAGATCGAGGACCAGCTCTTCACCGGCGACCCCGAGGTGTCCCGCCGCATTTACGCGCTCTCCCGCGAGGTGATCGAGTTCCAGCGGGCGACCCAGCCGCTCGTGGGCATGATGGAGTCCCTGCAGCGCGGGTTCGAGACCCGCAACGTCGACGTGGAAATCCGCCACCACCTGCGCGACGTGCTCGACCACACCATCCGCGTGGTGGAACGGGGAGACTCGTTCCGGGAGCTGCTGTCCAACGCGCTCACCGTGCACAGCACCCTGGTGAACCAGCGGCAGAACGATGAAACCCGCAGCCTCTCCGAGACGAGCCTGGCGCAGAGCGAAGAGGTTAAGAAGATCTCCGGCTGGGCGGCCATCCTGTTCGCGCCCACGCTCATCGGCACGATCTACGGCATGAACTTCCGGCACATGCCCGAACTTCTCTGGGAGTGGGGCTATCCGTTCGCCGTCACCCTGATGGTCGGGATGGGCGTGGGCCTCTACGTCATCTTCAAGAAGCGCAACTGGCTCTGACCATCAGTGATCGAGCGAAACCCGGGGGCGCCTACCCGCAAACCGTGCCAGTCCGAATTAGGGTATCCCTGTGTGGCGCCTCGATAAGAAACAAGATGACGACGGCATCCTGTCGGAGTACACGGATGCGTCCGGCTCCGACGCGCCGAATTCGACCTCCCCGCACTCCGTGAGCCTCGGCGATCCGTCCCTGGTGGCCGGCAATATCGCCGAGCCGACCTGGCAGCGCTGGCGCGACGAACTCGCCGCGGTCGGCGGCCGGTCCCCGCTGCTGCACTTCAACGACGGCACGCGTACGCGCATCGAGCTCAGCGCCACGCACCCCGGTGGCCTGCCGCAGTTCATCACCGGCAAGACCACCCTGCTCTCCAACCTGATCCGCGACGAGCTCGCGCTGCGCAACGCCCGCCTGGCCGCCAACGAGATCACCCAGAAGGGCATCGAGCTGCGCTCCATGCGCGGGATCGAATCGGTCAACCTGGCCATCGGCCTGGCCCAGTGGAAAAACGGCGAGGCCGAGTTCAGCGCGCCCATCCTGCTGCGTCCGCTGGCGATCCGGCGCTACGGGCGCGACTTCGAACTCAAGCTCAAGGGCCAGCCGTTCCTCAACCCGGAACTGGCCCGCGCCCTGCACGACCAGTTCCAGATCACCCTCGACGCGGACGCCTTCGTGGCGCTCGCGGTCACCAACGGCGCGTTCAAGCCCCAGCCGGTGATCGACCGGCTCCGCGGCCTCACCTCGCACCTGCCCTGGTTCAACGTCGTGCCGCGACTGGTGGTCTCCTCCTTCGCCGACGTCGGGCGAGCCCTCGCCGCCGACATCGCCCGGCTGGACCACCCGCTGCTCGACGCGGTCGCCGGAAACCCCTCCGCCCGCCGCGCCGTCGAGACCGCGTACAACCCGGTCGTCCCGATCGGCCAGGACGTGCGCCCGCCGGCCACCGACATCCTGTTGCTCGACGCCGACCCGGAGCAGGAAAACGTCATCGCGCAGATCGCCGCCGGCAACTCGCTCGTCGTGAAGACGCTGCCGGGCACGGGCGGCACGCAGACGATCGTCAATGCCATCGGCGCGCTGATCTCCCAGCACAAACGCGTGCTCGTGGTCAGCGCCCGCCGGTCCAGCCTCGACGGCATCGCCCACCGACTCGTGCAGGTCGGCCTCCCCGGAGCAGCCGTCACGCCGCGCAACCTGCGCCGCGACCTCGTGCAGTCGATCACGCGCAACGAGAAGGCCACCCAGCCCCGCGTGGGCGACGTCGACGACGCGCTCGTGCGCCTGCGCAAGGTTCTGCTCGACTACCGATCGGCCCTGTCCCGGCGCGACGCGGCGCTCGGCGTGTCCGTGCTCGACGCGCTCGGCGAACTGGCCCGGCTCGCCCAGCTGCCGTCCCCGCCCTCGACGATCGCGCGGCTGGACCGCGGCGCACTCGAACGGCTCGCGCACAACCGCGGGGCCGCCGCGGCGACCCTGATCAAGGCGGCGGCGCTCGGCGAGTTCCGCTACGGCCCGGGCGACTCGCCCTGGTACGGCGCGACGTTCACCTCGACCGCCGAGGCGTCGTCGGCGCACCAGCTGGCCAAACGGGTCAACCAGATCGAACTGCCGCGCCTGCTCGAACGTGCGTCGGGGCTGGTCGGCCAGACCCGGCTGCGTCCCTTCGAGACCATCGCGGAACTGGGCATCTACCTGCGGCTGCTGCTCGACATCCGCGAAACGCTCGACCGGTTCCAGCCGGCCGTGTACGACCGGCCGCTCACCGAGCTGATCGCCGCCACCTCGGCGCGGCGCGACTCGCCCGACATGCCCTCCAGCAGCCGTCGCCGGCTGCGCAAGCTCGCGGACGAGTACCTGCGGCCGGGCGTGCACGTCAGCGACATGAACGAGAGCCTCCGCCGCATCCAGCAGCAGCGCACCCTCTGGCAGCGGTACGTCGTCGCGGGTTCCACCCCCGAGGTCCCCGTCGGCATCAACGACGTGCACGTGGCCTACCAGCGCGTCGCCGAAGACCTGGGCCTGCTCGACATTCCGCTCGGCGCCGCGGGGACCACCCGAATGCTCGCCAACCGTCCGATCAAGGCTCTCATCTACACCGTCGCCGGGCTGGCCGCGGAAAGCGAAGTGCTCGCGAACCTGCACGAGCGCACCGCGCTGCTCTCCACCCTGCGCGAGCACAACCTCGACCCGCTGATGACCGACCTGGCACAGCGTCACGTGTCGGAGAAGGATGTCGCCGACGAACTCGAGCTCGCCTGGTGGCAGTCCGTGCTCGAGGCGATGCTCAGCGACAACAAGGCCCTCCTGAACGCGAACACGCAGGTGCTCGACCGCCTCGAAGCCGACTTCCGGCTCGTCGACGAGGCGCACGCATCCGCCACCGGCCAGCTGGTGGCCTGGCTGCTCGCCGAGACGTGGAAGATCGGAGTCGTCGACTGGCCGGAGGAGGCCGACCACCTGCGCCGGCTGCTGCGCTCCGGCCGCGCCACGCCGACCAGGCTGCACGATGCCGCCCCCCACCTCGGCCGGGTGCTGGCGCCCGTGTGGCTTGCCTCCCCGTATGAGGTCGCCGACCTGGACGACCGGCTCAGCTTCGACACCGTGCTGCTCGTCGACGCCGGTGCGACCACCTTCGCCGAGAACGTCGGGGCGGTTCGCCGCGGCAAGCAGGTGGTGGCCTTCGGTGACCCGGTCACCCAGACGCCCTCACCGTTCGAGACCGGCATCGGCGAATCCGGGGACGCCGAACCGCACAACGTGGACGCCCTGCACGCCGACTCGGCGCTGGCGCGCCTCGGCGAACTGCTGCCGACCCTCACCCTCACCCGCAGCTACCGCGCCGGGGGAGAAGACCTCGCCGAGATCGTCAACCACCGCTTCTACGGCGGCCGCATCGACTCCCTGCCCTGGGCCGGCAGCTTCCTCGGCCACGGGAGCCTCAGCCTCAGCTACGTCGCCGGCGGCCGCGGCATGCCGGATGCGGAGAGCGGCGCCATCGAGAGTGTCGACGCCGAGGTCGCCAAGGTCGTCGAACTGGTCCTCGACCACGCGGTCAAGCGCCCCCGCGAGTCGCTCATGGTCATCACCGCGAGCGCCCGCCATTCCGTGCGGGTGCACCAGGCGGTCCTGGCCGCGTTCTCCAAGCGCACCGACCTCTCCGACTTCATCCTCAAGGACCGCGCCGAGCCGTTCACCGTGCTCACCCTCGAGCAGGCCGTCGCGCAGAGCCGCGACCGGGTCATCTTCTCGATCGGCTACGGGCGCACCCCGCACGGCCGGCTGCTCTCCAACTTCGGGTCCCTCGGCGAGCCGGGCGGCGAACGGTTGCTCGCCATCGGCATGACCCGTGCCAGGCGTGCGATGGACATCGTCTCCTGCTTCCGGCCCGAGGACATCGACGCGGACCGCCAGCGCCACGGCATCCTGGCCCTCTCCCAGGTGCTCAGCGAAACCGAGGCGCGCGCCAGGGAGAACCAGGCGCCCGACCCGAGTGAGTCGATGCTGGTCGACCTGGCCGGCCGGCTCGAACGGCTGGGCCTGACCGTCTCCCTCGGCCACCGCGGCAAGCTCGCGCTCGCGGCCTCGCACGCCGGCCGTGCGGTCGTCGTTGAAACGGACGCCGTCGTCGGCCGGGCGAGCCTGCGCGAGTCGCTCCGGCTGCGCCCCGAGGTGCTGCGCCGGCTGGGCTGGCACTACCTGAGGGTGCACAGCTTCGAACTCTTCAGCAACCCGGATGCCGTCGCCCAGCGGGTGGCGACTCTCGCCGGGGTCAAGCGGGGTGGCCCCGCTGCCGAGCTGGCGACGGCTCCGATCGCGGTCGTGCCTGCCCGCGACTGACGGGCTAGCCTTGTCCCATGAGCGCTGAAGACGACACCAGTGGCGCGGACGAGCGCGCCGGCACGACCGGCGCACCCCGGCAGCCGATCGTGCGCCAGCGCGGCGCGAGACGCGCCAAACTGCTGCCCGCGCCGAATACGGACCCGAGCCCGGACGTGCCGATCGAGCGCGAGGAGGGCGGCGTTGCCCCCACGGCGTCGGGGTCCCGTGGCGCGAACGACGACCGACTCCGGCGGGACCGCCCGCCGCACTGGTAGCCGGTCGGGCCGGGCCCGTTGGTTAGAGCGTGTGCTTGGGGCCTTCGCTGGCGGCCTCGCTCGCGCTCGACGCGAGGAGGTCGCGGATCTCGGCGAGCAGGTCGAGCTCGGTCGCAGGGACGGCTTCCGCGGCGGCAGGGACGCCGGCGGCTCGGCGGCGCTCCTGGGCTTCCTTCATCTTGTTGAGCGGGAGCACGAAGACGAAATACACCACGGCCGCAATCAGCAGGAAGGTGATGATCGCGGCGAGCACGAGCCCGAAGGACATCTTCGCCCCGCCCGGCAGCTCCACGATCATGGACTCGGCCAGGCTTTCGGCGTTGAAGAGCGTCGCGATCAGGGGGTTGAAGATCCCCGTCACGATCGCATTCACGACCGCCGTGAATGCCGCGCCAATGACAACGGCGACCGCGAGGTCGATCACATTGCCGCGCATGATGAAGTCCCTGAAGCCCTTGATCATGATCGAACCTCTCTCAAAGCGTTCCACTACGGTTTTTTCGGGGCAGAGGAGCCCGTGCTCGACGTGGTCGGCGAGACACTGGCGGACGGCTTGCTCTGCGTGGCGGCGGGCGCGGCCGACGACTTCTCGCCGGCAGCCTTCGCCGGCTTCTCGGACGCCTTCTCCGGAGCCTTGTCGGCCGCCTTCTTCGCGCCTGACCTCGTGTCCCGGGACGCAGTGGCTTCCGCCCTGGCGTCATTGCGGTAGAAGCCGGAACCGGTGAAGCTCACCCCGATCGCGGAATACACCTTGCGCAGCTTGCCCTGGCAGGTGGGGCACACGGTCAGTGAGCTGTCGCTGAAGGACTGTTGGATGTCGAAGGCGGTGTCGCACTCCGTGCAACGGTACGAGTAAGTGGGCACGTCAATCTCCAGCTGATGGAACGGCGAGCGAAATGCTGGCCAGGGGTCTTAGAACGAGATGATTCTCGTGGGGGTGACCAGTCCGTTGACCGGCTGGTCGTGCACCTCGCGGGGCACCTCGTCGACGAACTCGTTGTCGAACACGACGGCGTACACCGGGGGGCACTTGTCCATGGAGCCGAGGGTCTTGTCATAATAACCGCGACCCCAGCCCATCCGCATGCCGGTGCTGTCGACGGCCGCCGCCGGAACGATGATCAGGTCGACGTCGTTGATGGCGATCGGGCCGAGGAGCGTGCCGGCGGCCTCCGGAACCCCGGCGATGCCCTCCGTCTCGCCATTGCCTTCTCCGACGGTCCAGTCGAGCAGCCCGTCTTCGCGCGACACCGGGAACAGGACACGGATGCCGTCGGCCTCCGCCCAGTTCACGAAGGGGCGGGTATTGGGTTCGGTGCGGGAGGAGAGGTAACACGAAATCGACCGGGCCGACAGGTCGATGGCGAGGCTCTGCAGGTTCTCGGTGAGACCCGCAGTCGCGGCCTCTCGCTCGACCGAAGTCATGTTCTGACGGCGCTCCCGCAACTCGGCGCGGAGCGCCCGCTTTCGGTGAGGGATGTCGGAGTCCATAAAGTCATCCTAGATGCCGATACCCTTGACCCCATGGGCACCCCTATAACCAAGGCCGTCATTCCTGCAGCAGGACTCGGCACACGATTCCTGCCGGCAACCAAAGCGATGCCGAAGGAGATGCTGCCCGTTGTCGACAAGCCGGCCATCCAGTACGTCGTCGAAGAGGCGGTCGCGGCGGGGCTGCACGACGTCCTGATGATCACCGGACGCAACAAGAACTCCCTCGAGAACCACTTCGACCGGATGACCGAGCTGGAAGACCTGCTCGCACGCAAGGGTGACCTGACCAAACTGGCCAAGGTCAACGAATCCACCGATCTGGCCGACATGCACTACGTGCGCCAGGGCGACCCCCTGGGCCTCGGCCACGCCATCCTGCGCGCGAAGATGCACGTCGGCCGGGCACCCTTCGCCGTTCTCCTCGGCGACGACATCATCGACGCCCGCGACCCGCTGCTGGGCAAGATGCTGCACGAACAGGACAAGCGCAACGCCAGCATTGTCGCCTTGATGGAGGTGGACCCGTCGCAGATCCACATGTATGGTGCCGCCGCGATCGAAGAGACCGACGATCCCGACGTCGTGCGCGTGACCGGCCTGGTCGAGAAGCCCAGCGCCGCCGACGCCCCTTCGAACCTCGCCATCATCGGGCGCTACGTGCTCCGGCCGGAGGTGTTCGACGTGCTCGAGCACACCAAGCCGGGCAAGGGAAACGAAATCCAGCTCACCGACGCGCTGCAGGAAATGGCTATCACCCCGGAGGAGACCGGGGGAGTGTACGGCGTGATTTTCCGCGGCCGACGCTACGACACGGGCGACCGGCTCGACTACATCAAGGCCATCATCCAGCTCGCCGTGGATCGCGACGACCTGGGTCCGGACCTTCGCCCCTGGCTGCGCGATTTCGCCGGCCGCATGAGCTAGGCCAGACGACTACAGTGGGCGCAAACCACCGGGCCGCGGCCCACGACTAGACAGGCAAGCAGTGCCACTCGCGATCCCGACGCTCCACGAGGGCCCCGTCGCCCTGCGCCCGATCCGGGTGCGTGATGCCAGGGCCCTCGAGCGCGTTCTCCTGGAGAACCGGGCGTGGCTGCGCGCCTGGGAAGCGACCAACCCGTACGCGCCGATGTCCTTCGACACCCGCGCGAGCATCCGGAACCTGCTGCTCAACGCCCGGGCCGGGCACGGCCTGCCGTTCATCGTCGAGTACGACGGGCAGATCGCCGGGCAGCTGAACGTGTCGTCGATCACCTGGGGCTCGCTGTCGTCGGCCACGATCGGGTACTGGGCGGGCAAGGAATTCGCCGGCAAATCGATCACGCCGGCGGCGGTCGCCCTGGCCACCGACTACTGTTTCACCGAACTGGGCCTGCACCGGATGGAAATCTGCATCCGACCGGAGAACGCTCCGTCGCTGCGCGTGGTCGAGAAGCTCGGATTCCGGTACGAGGGGCTCCGGCGCCGCTTCATCCACATCAACGGGGACTGGCGCGACCATTTCTGCTTCGGCCTCGTCGCCGAGGAACTGCCGGAGGGTGTGTTGCGCCGTTGGCGCGCCGGGCTCGTGCCCGAGGATGCGGCCATGGTGTCGCCGGCGGATCTCGCCGCCGCCGCGCAGCCCTTGCCCATCATTGGGCGGTGACACACCCTTGGTAATCATGCCCGGTGGTGCTCCGCGCTCATACCGTAGTGACCATGAGTAGCGAGGCGCTGGGCGGTGGAGTGATGGTGGCGGTCGCCGCCACCCTCTGGGTGACCTATCTGATGCCGACCTGGTCCCGTCGTCGCCAGTACCTCGCCGTGGAGCGCAACGCCGTTCGGCTGCAGCAGACGCTGCGAATCATGGCCGAAACCGCCGAAGTTCCCCAGCAGGTTCGGCTGGAGGCGAACGCGCGCACGGTCTCCGCCCAGCAGAAACTCCTCGCCCGGGCCGAAGACGATGCCCGTGCGGAGTCGAAGCAGGCGGTGGATGCCGCCGCTGCGGCGCGGCGCGCGGCCGGCCTCGCCCGGTCGGCTTCCGCTTCCGCTTCGGCGGGGTCGCCCGCGCTCGCCCTCCGGCGGCTGCGCAGGTGGCGCGCGCTCAGTTCCCTCGTGCTCCTGTCCGGACTCGTCTCGCTGGTGGTCGGCGCGGTCACCGCCCTGGTGGCCGGTTCGTGGACCGTGCTCGGCTTCGGCGCTATCGCCGTCGCCCTGGCGTTCGGCTCGTTGTCCCGGCTGGCCCGAATCGCCCGTGCGGCCCGGGTGTTCGCCCGGGCGCCGATCGCGACATCCCTCACGGCACAACGC
Organism: Cryobacterium sp. TMT1-2-1; assembly: GCF_004403955.1. Lineage (NCBI taxonomy): Bacteria > Bacillati > Actinomycetota > Actinomycetes > Micrococcales > Microbacteriaceae > Cryobacterium > Cryobacterium sp. TMT1-2-1. The sequence goes on along the minus strand of NZ_SOHC01000005.1, from coordinate 37,159 downwards.
TTCGAACCCGTGCACTTCGACGAGGCCCCGGTGGCCAACCCCACCTGGACTCCGCAGCCCCTTCCGCGCCCCCTGCACCTGTCCCGGGGCTCGATCGCGCAGACCGCGATGGCGTCGGTGGATGCCGCGGCCGAGCTGCGCAAGGCGGCCGCCGAATCCGAGCTCGCCCTCCGGGCCGCCCGGATCGCCGCCGCCGTCACCCCGATCTCCCGCCCGGCCGCCGCGCGCCCCGCCGCCCAGCCGGCTTCCGCCGGCACCTCGGCGCCGAACCGATTCGCCTCGATGGGCGTCGTCGGCGAGACCGAACCCGGCATGACCGACCTCGACGCCGTGTTGCGTCGCCGTCGGGCCGTCGGATAGCCGACCCAGCCGACCCGACCGCGGCACACACCACCCGCGCGTGCATGATATTCTTCAGTAGCAGTCGGGGGCTATGGCGCAGCTGGTAGCGCGCCTCGTTCGCATCGAGGAGGTCAGGAGTTCGAATCTCCTTAGCTCCACCGCTGTTTGAGGAAGGGCCCGCCGCAAGGCGGGCCCTTCCCGGTTTAAGCCCTGGCTGAGATGCGGAAAAAGTACCTTCGTTGGGAAATTGAAGGTACTTTGTCCGCAACTCAGCGTGGAGGCGGGTGGCGTTCGCTTTAGGGGGTGTGCGCGAGGCCCACGGGCAGGGTCGGGAGGTCGGCGCGCATCGCGATCAGCGCCCGGGCGTGGGCGTCGAGGCGCTCGTCCTCCGCGCTGGCGAGGGGGAGCGAGCGCACCGGCTCCGCGCCGCCGTCCGCCCCGCGGGAGACAAAGATGCTCATGCACTGGGTGGTGAGCTGCAGGTCGTGCGGGGTGCGGGGGCTCCCGGAGCGTACCCGGATGCTGATGTGCATGCTGCGCGGTCCGGTATGGATGAGCCGGGCATCCACCTCGACGATGTCGCCGATCCGGATCGGGCGGTAGAAATGGATGCCGCCCGAGTACACCGCCACCGCTGCCTCAGAGCTCCAGCTCGCCGCGCAGGCGTAGGCCGCCTCGTCGATCCAGCGCATGACCGTTCCGCCGTGAGCCTTGCCGCCCCAGTTCACGTCGCCGGGCGCAGCCAGGAAGCGGAAGACTGTGCTGGGGGTCGTGCCCTCGTCCGAATAGAGCTGGTCGCGCATGGCGGCCTGGATGCGCCGGCGCGGTTCGAGCCGTTCCCTCGCGTTCCGCTGCAGCGCCTCGTCGGCCGCCGAGCGCGGGCGCCACTCGGGGACCTCGCGCGGGCGGCGGGCGTCGTCCATGGCCACGAAGACGAGAATGCAGTGTGTCGCCGGCGTGTACCGCCGCTCGCGGACATCCGTCGTCTCCACCGTGACCAGCACGTGCATGCTCGTGCGGCCGGTGTGGATGATCCTGGCGTGCACCTCGACAAGCCTGCCCGGCTCGATCGGCCGCGTGAAATGGACGTTGCCGACGTACGCGGTGACGCAGTAGGAGGCGCTCCAGCCGACGGCGCAGGCGTAGCCGGCCTTGTCGATCCACTCGAGTACGCTGCCGGCGGCCACCGTGGTGCCGGATGCGGCGACATCCTGCGGATTGGCCATGAACCGCAGGGTGATGCGGTCGCTCTGCTCGGGCTCGGGCTCGGGCTGGGCGGCGGGCTCGGGGACGGTGGCGGCGGCGGGCTCGGGGATCGTCACGGGAACTCCAACTCTGGGCGGCCGGGTGCTCTCTGTCCGGTCCCGGTCCCAGAATCGCACATCCGGCAGCCCGGCGGGCGGGTGTGACGCGCCGTCCCCGCGGATGTCGGTGGACGTGATTAGCGTGGATGCAGACAGGAGGAGGGCAGGCATGGGCGATGGTGCGAACCAGGGCAGCAGCGTCCGTTTTCGCTGCGGGCACGGTGCCCCGCCGGGCGAGGCGAGGATCACCCTCCAGCGTGACTGCCCGCTCTGCATGCTCCTGGCCGAGACGAAACGCCGCCGCGCTCAGCTGCTGCGGAAAGTGGCCCCCGGCGGTCGCGCGGCCCTCGCGGCCGAAACCCGCATCGGGGCCTCCTACGAGTGGATCTGCGAACGCGGGCATTCCCGGTTCGAGGCGAGCGTCCGTGAGGCGCTCACCGGGCCCGGTTGCCCGAAGTGCCGGGCGAACGCGCAGGCGCCGTCCGCACGGTTCGAGGGCGGCATCCCGTTCATGAAACCGGGGCTGAAGACACGAACGTCCATGACCGAGCAGCGGCTGCGGATGCTGCTGGCCGAGCGCATCCGTCTGCCGCACCGGGTCAACGCCGTTCGGATCAGCCGCACCTTCTACGGCAAGCCCGAGGTCTGGCCCGACATCATCATTCCCGCGCTCAAGGTCGCGATTGAGTACGACGACCCCGGCCGGGACGGCACGGCACACCGCGGGCTGAAGGAGGCGTCCGACCGGGAGAAGGACGCCGCGCTCGGCGAGGTCGGCTGGGAGGTCATCCGGGTGCGCGCCGGCGGGCTCGGTGAACTCGGACCGCACAGCATTGTCTGCGCCGGCATCTCGATGGCCGTCGTCGACCGGATCGTGGAGCTGCTGCGCGAGATCCGCGGCGACGAACCGGTGGACGCGATCCTCGTCGACCGAGGCAGCTCAGCCGACTGAGGGAGTTCAGCCGACGCTGGTCTCCATCGTCAGGACGCTGGTGCCGTCCACCTCCGACAGGGACAGCAGCACCTGCGGCGCGCCGAGCTCGGCCAGCGAGTCCACGTGCGTGCCGCCGCAGGGGATCCGCACGGTCTGCTCCGGCAGTTCGCAGACCCAGTACCGGCGGTCGGTGAGCAGATCGCCGTCGCGCTCAATCCGCACGGCGGCGCCCGAGGCGACCCAGCCGGCCAGGGCCGCGTTGATCGCGTCCTGCACCTGGGCCAGGTCGTCGGCCAGGCCCTCCGTGACGAAGCCCTTCTTACGCAGGGACTTGCCGAGACGGTAGGTATCGGTCGATCCGTTCTCGCGGATGAGGGAGACGTCGATGGCCACCCCGTCGAAGTCGGGGTTGCCGAGGCCGTCGGCGCGGATCTCCTTCTTCCAGCGGTCGGCGACGGCGCGGTTGAGCGCGAGCGAGGCCACGTGGCAGCCGGTGTGGCCGGCCGACGTGCGCAGCCGGGCGCCGGCATCCACGGACACGCGCACCGGGTCGCCCTCGGCCGCCAGGGCGCCGCTCTCCAGCACGTGCACCACGACAAACGCCCAGCCCTCGGTGCCCTTGCCGACCGGGATGTCCCGGCCCAGGTGCAGTTCGGCCCCGTCGGTTGCCCCCACGATGGCGTCCACGACGGTGTGGTCGATCTCCCCGATCCGCAGCACGGCCGCGTCGGCGCCCTGGTCGGGCCAGCCGGCGTCGACGGGGTGCACGCTCGTGGCGTCGAGCAGCACGGCCACCCGCCCGCCGGGCAGCACCTCGACATGGAGGACCGTGGCTGCGTTACGCACCGACCCGGACGGGTAGAGCACAACGGTGTCCTGGGTGGGGAGCGTCATGGGGACCTTTCTTTCAGCAACAGGGCTTTCGGGAAAACAAAGGTGCTGCCCCGTCTTGCGAGGCAGCACCCGGTGATGGTGGAGGAGACAGGCCTTAGCGCTTCCTGGCCTTCTCGGTTTCGCTCGACTTGGCCTGCTTGTCGGCCCTTTTCTCCTTCAGCGACTTTCCAGCGACCTTCTTGGACGCATCCTTCTTCGGTGATTTGTCAGCCATGTGTACCCCTTCGAACCGAGCCCCGGCGGCATCCGTTTCCTCGACCCTACGCGGGATCGCCCGAATCGGCGCGTCGGGCGTCTAGATGCGTTTGCCGGAGCCGCGTCCGAGCGCGATCGGCAGCGCCATCAGCGGGCCGATGGAGCGGCGCTGCAGGCGGCGGGCCGGACCCCAGACGAACTGCACGAGCGACTGGGCGAGGATGGCGCCCGCCGCCAGCGCGGCGGCGACCGCGCCGGCCGTCAGCAGGCTGAGCAGCCCCTCGATCTCGCCCTCCGACACCTGCAGCAGGCCGCGGAACAGGCTCAGTCCCGGCACGAGCGGAACGAGCGCCGACACCATGATGACCAGCGGCGGCGTGCGCACGATGCGCGCGGCCACCGCGGCGAGCAGGCCGACGCCGACCGCGGCCGCGCCCGACGACCAGACCAGGCCGAAGCCCGCGTTCGCTCCGGCCAGGTAGAGGAATTCGGCGACGGCGCCGAGCAGGCAGACCACCCAGAACGCGCGCCAGGGAACCTGAACGGCGAGCCCGAAGCCGATGACGACGACAACGGATGCCACCAGCAGCAGCGGCAGGTTGGCCAGCGTCAGGGCCACATCCGAGTCGACCCGCAGCCCGAGGCCGAGCCGGCTGAGCATCAGCGACGCCCCGGCAACACCGGTGACCAGACCCCCGGTGATGACCATGGCTTCCAGGGCGCGGGCGGTTCCGGTCAGGTAGAACCCGGACAGGGTGTCGTGCACGGCGCCGAAGGTGGTCACCCCGGCCAGGAGCATGATGATCGCGGCGACGACGACGAGCGACGGGTTGGCGCTGGGGTCGATGACCTGCACGAGGGCCGCCAGGATCGGTCCGATCGCGCCGCCGACCACCGTCTGGTAGAACACCGGGACGCGGCGGTTGTCCAGCATGGTCGTGATCAGGTCGATGATGAACGCGGCGACGAACGCCGCCAGGATCACGACCGGTCCGCCGCCGATCAGCACGGCCGCGCCGGCACCGACCAGGCTCCAGCCGACGCGGCGGAACAGCATCGGAACCTGCGGCTTCGCGCTGACGATCGTGGCCAGTTGTTTCCGGGCGTCCGCGACATCCATCGGGTTCTCGAGGATCTCGGCGATCAGCTCGGATGTCGCCGTGAGCTTCGCGTAGTTCAGCGACCGGTATTTCACGTTTCGGCTGCGCGAGATGGATTCGTGCGTGGCCGGATCCTCGTGGGTCAGGTTGATGATCGTGTGCGTGATGTTCGCCTCGGTGCCCTTGAGGCCGTAGGCGCGCGTGATCGCCTCCATGGCCGCCGTGGCATCTTCCGCGCCGGCGCCGGCGGCGAAAATGACTTCGGCCAGGCGCATGGTGAGGTCGAGGACGGCCCGGGTGTGGGCGGCGGTGTCGATGATGCCGATGCTCGAGGTTTTGGTCATTTTGCGGGTCCAGAGTCAGTGAGCGGTCCGAGCCAGGCCGAGGCCACGGTGGAGTGTGCGGATTCGGCGTCGGAGGGGTGGAACAGGCCGGCGAGCACGTCGCGGTACAGCCGTCCGAGTTCGTTCCCGGCGAAATACGAGGAGCCGCCGCTGACGCGGAGCGCCTGGTCGACCACGTGCTTCGCGTTCTCGGTTGCCCGGTGCTTGAGCCCGGCGAGCCTCGGGTACCACTGGGCGCCGTGGTCGGCGAGCGCGTCGACGTCGCGGGCGAGCGCGTCGATCTGCGGGTAGATGCCGTCCATGGCGATCGCGGCGTCGGCGACCCGCCAGCGGATGTCCGGGTCCTGGTCCAGGCTGCGCCCGTCGTTCTTCAGCGAGGTGCGCCGCCCGGCCGCTTCCACGGCGAGCTCGAGCGCGCGCCGGCCGATGCCGGTGTACACGGACGCCAGCAGGATCTCGAAGGTCGCGAAGATGGCGAAGATCAGCGGATCGGAGTTGGGCCCAGGGTCGAGGCGGCGGAACACCCGGTCGGGCCGGGCGTACGCGCCGTCGAGCACGGTGCTCCGGCTCTGGCTGGCCCGCATGCCCAGCGTGTCCCAGTCGTCCTTGACGCTGACGCCGGGGTCGCTGCGGTCGATGAACGCCCAGACGATCTTCGGGGCGCCCGGCGCCGAGGAGTCCAGCCCCATCACGCCGAGACTGGTCCAGGCGGGGGAGAGGGAGGTGAAGACCTTGGTGCCGAAGAACCGGTAGCCGCCGCCTTGCTGCGGGCGGGCATCCGTCGTCGACCCGAACAGCACGAGGTCGTTGCCGGGTTCGCTCACGCCGAAGCCGAGGACCTCGCCGGCCGCCGCGCCCTCGAGTAGGAAGGCGAGGCTGTCGTCGCCGCGCTCGAGCAGCGCCCTGGCCACGCCGGTCCAGACGAGGTGCATGTTGACGGCGAGGGCGGTCGCCGGCGCGTGCGCAGCGAGCCGGATCTGCTCGCGCGAGACCTGCTGCAGGGTCAGGCCGAGTCCGCCGAAGCCGGCCGGGACGAGGGCGCGGAGGTAGCCGGCCTCGGCGAGCTCGGCGAGGTCCTCGGTGAAGAAGACGTTGTCCCGGTCGTAACCGGCCGCTCGCCCGTGAATCCGCGCCAACAACTCGTCGCTCAGAAGCGGCGGAGTGGCAGGCGTGGAATCGTTCACACCTGCCAGCCTATGCAGCCTTGCGCTTCCTTGTTGACAGCCAGACGATCAGCAGCACGACCGCGCCGATCGCGCCGAGCACCGCCAGCCAGGGCAGCAGGAATCCGATGGCCACGAGGGCGCCGCCGAGGGCCGACATGAGCGCGTTCCAGCCGGCCAGAAGGCCGTCCCAGAAGTTGTCCGGATTGGGCGGATCGACCGTGCCCTCGGAGTACAGCTCGAGGCTGATCGTCGAGAAATCGACCTGGTCGGCGAGGTAGTCGCGCTGCGCCTGCAGCCCTTCGAGTTCACTCTGCCGTTGCGACAGGGCGCTCTCGATGGCGATCAGGTCGGTGGCGTCGGTCGCCTTGGCCATCAGGCTGAGCAGCCGGTCGACGGAGGTCTGCAGCGATGTGATGCGGGCCTCGATGTCCTGCGTCTGCTGGGTGATGTCCGTGGAGTTCAGCGACACCCTGTTCACGGTGCCCAGCTTCTTCAGCTCGACGACGGCGTTGTCGAGCTCGTCGGCGGGGATGCGCAGCACCAGGTTCGCGCTCGCCGGCTGGTCGTCGACGCTCGGGTTCTCGGTGCGGCTGTCGACGCGACCGCCCGCCTTCTCGGTAATGTCCGCGGCGGTCTGGGCGGCCTCGATCGGATCCTTCACCGTGAGCGAGACCGTTCCGGTGGTGATCACGTCGCGGTTGTCCGTCACGACCTCGCCGCCGCCGGTGACTCCCTTGTCCGGGGCCGGCTCGCCGGTGACGCCGCCGCCGTCGGTGACGCCGCCGTCGCTGACCGGCGGTCCGGAACTGTCGCTCGACCCGGATGACGTGCATCCGGAGAGGATGAGCGCCGCGAGTACGATCGCGGTGGCGGCCAGGGTTCGCTTCATGCCTCACAGTATGGCCACGCGGACGGCCGCTGTCTGCATGTTGTCTGGGAGTCCAATCACAATTCGGCGTCGGGGTTCGACCGGCGCGGCCATACTGGACGCATGACCTGGTGGGCGGATCTCGCGGCAGTGTTCGGCCGGCGCCGTCCACCGCTCCTGCACGTCGCCACCGATGAGGGGTCAGGTCCCGTGGTTGTCCTCGTGCACGGGATCGCCTCGTCGTCGGTGACGTTCCGGAACATGGTCCCCCTGCTGGTGCCGCGACACCGCGTGATCGCAGTGGACATCCTCGGCTTCGGCGAATCGCCCGCGCCGGAGAACTCCGAGTACACCCTCGAAGACCACGTGGCCTCGCTCGAGGCCACCATCCGCTCCCTCAAGCTCGACGAGCCGTTCACCCTCGTCGGGCATTCGCTGGGCAGCCTGATCGGATCCCGCTACGCCGCGAAGAACCGCCGAAACGTCTCCGGACTGGTGCTGGTCGGCCCGCCGGTCTACCTCTCGCCGGCCGATATCGGCGACCCCCGCGTGCGCGGCCGGGTGACCGCCTACCTGCGAGCCTACGAATTCCTGCGGGCGAACAAGGACTTCACGCTCGCCAACGCGGCCATCATCTCGCGGCTGCTGCCCAAGGGGATCTTCGAGATCACCACGAAAAGCTGGACCCCGTTCGTGAAGTCGCTCGAGCATTGCATAGAGTCGCAGACCGTGGTGAGCGACGTGGCGAGCCTGAACATCCCGGTCGCGGTCGTCTACGGGTCACTCGACGCATTCATCGCGCCGGGGAGCATGACGGTGATTGAGCGGATGCGGCACGTCACCACGTACCGAGTCGAGGCGAACGACCACCTCATCCGGCCGCGCCTGGCGCGGACCGTCGTCCGGGCGATCGAGGAAGCCGGATCGAGGGCGATCTCCGCGTCGGCCGCCGGGGACTCGCGCCGCCCTCCCGTCGACTGAGCGGTGCGGAGCGGCGCGGCGGCCGCGGCACCTCGCGAGGGCGCGCGCGGGTGGTTAGGCTGGCGTCATGGAGAAGCGAACCCTCGGCAGGACCGGGCGAACCGTATCGGTCATCGGACTTGGAACATGGCAGCTGGGAGCGGACTGGGGCGACGTCTCCGAGGCCGACGCGCTGGCCGTGCTCGCGGCATCCGTGGACGCGGGCGTCACCTTCTTCGACACGGCAGACGTCTACGGCGACGGGCGCAGCGAACGCCTGATCGGCCACTTCCTCGAGGTGGATGCGCCGGGCCAGGACATCACGGTCGCGACGAAGATGGGACGCCGGTCCGAGCAGCTGCCGGAGAACTACGTGCTGGCCCACTTCCGCGAGTGGACCGACCGGTCGCGCGCGAACCTGCGCACCGACAGGCTCGACCTCGTGCAGCTGCACTGCCCGCCGAGCTCGGTGATCGAGTCCGACGAGGTCTACGACGCGCTCGACACCCTCGTCAGCGAAGGCGCGATCGCCGCCTACGGCGTCAGCGTCGAGACCTGTGACCAGGCACTCGCGGCCATCGCCCGGCCCGGGGTCGCGACCGTGCAGATCATCCTCAACGCCTTCAGGCTCAAGCCCCTGGACGAGGTGCTGCCGGCGGCGCGCGCGGCCGGGGTGGGCATCATCGCGCGGGTTCCCCTGGCGAGCGGGCTGCTGACCGGGAAGTACACCCGCGACACGAAGTTCGCCGAGACCGATCACCGCAACTACAACCTCGACGGCAGCGCCTTCGACGTGGGGGAGACCTTCTCCGGGGTCGGTTTCGAGACCGGGCTGGCCGCGGCGGCGGAATTCGCCGCGCTCGTTCCCGAGGGCCTGACGCCGGCCCAGGCGGCGCTCGCCTGGGTCGCCCAGATCGACGGCGTCAGCAGCGTCATCCCCGGCGCGCGCTCGATCTCGCAGGCGCAGGCCAACGCCGCGGCCGGACGCGCGGAACCGCTCAGCCTCGCATTCAACGAGGGTGTTCAGGACATCTACGACCGACTCCTGCGCGAGAACATCCACTCTCGGTGGTGACCGGCCCGGGGGAGGCCGCTGCGACGGATGCGCGGGGCGATCGCTCGCCCGCGCCGGCGAAGCGCGGGCTCGGGCCCGCCTTCACCAATCTCTTCGCCGCCAGTATCGCGAGCAACCTCGGCGACGGGATCGCCCGCACCGCGATGCCGCTGCTGGCGGCTCGGCTCACCGACGACCCTCTGCTGATCAGCGGGATCGCCGCCATGGCGATGCTGCCGTGGCTGCTCTGCGCCATTCCCGCCGGCATCCTGATCGACCGCATCGACCGGCGCAAGGCCCTCGCGCTCGCCGACACCGTGCGGATGCTGCTCGCCGTCGCGCTGTGCGTGCTGAGCGCGACGAACGGCCTCACGATCTGGTGGCTGTACCTGGTCATCTTCGTCTACGGCGCCTTCGAGACCGTGTACGACGGGGCGACCCGCGCGGTGGTGCCGAGCATCGTCGCCCGGGTGGATCTGCCCCGGGCGAATTCGCGGATCGAGGCCGGCGAGCTCGTCGTGCAGAGCTTCCTGTCCGGGCCGCTGACCTCCCTGCTGTTCGCGGTGTCCGTGCTGATCCCGCTGGGCGTGAACGCGCTGGCCTTCTTGGGCGCCGCCGCGCTCGCGCTCCTGCTGCCGAAGGTCGCCTCGGGCCGCCAGCACGCCGCACTGCTCGACACGCCGCAGGTGGCCTGGTACCTCCAGTTCGTCGACGGCTACCGGTTCATCGTGAAGAGCCGGATGCTGGTGACGCTCTGGCTGGTCAGTACCGCGGGCGGGCTGGCCTTCTCGTTCGCGACGGCGAGTTTCGTGCTGTTCCTGCTCGGACCCCTCCGGGTACCGGAGGCGGCTTTCGGCGTGTTCATGCTCTCCGGTGCGGTCGGGGGGATCGTCGGCTCGGTCCTGACGGCTCCGCTGAAGAACCGGCTGAACGCGGGCCCGACGATGGCGCTCATGCTGCTGCTCAGCGGCAGCACGTTGATCCTGGTCGGGGTCTGGCCGAACGTCTGGGTCGTCGGAGTGGCCTTCGCGCTCTCCAGCGGGTCGATCACGGTCTGGAACATCCTCGTGATGTCGCTGCGGCAGAGCATCATCCCCGGGCACCTGCTCGGCCGGGTGCACGGAACCTGGCGCACCCTGCTCTGGGGGGCGATGCCGCTGGGCAGCCTGCTCGGCGGGCTCGTCGGCCGGGTCGACCTCGCGCTGCCGTTCATCATCGGGGGAGGGATCGCCACGCTGCTGGCGGTCGTCTTCTTCCGGTTCATCACGAGCCTGCCCAACGCGGAGGACGTGCCGGACCCGATGGGCCCGGCCGCGCTCGTGCCGCTGGGCTAGGCGCTCGGCCGCGCCGGGCTCGCGCCGGTCTGGCGCCGGCCTCTCGTGCCGCCCCTATCCGTGGTCGTCGGGGTCCTTGCCGGTGCGCTCGCCGGAGTCCAGCGCGGTGATGGCCGCCAGGTCCTCGGAGGCCAGGCTGAAGTCGAAGACGTCGATGTTCTCGCGGATGCGGTCCGGCGTCACGGATTTCGGAATCACGACGTTCCCGAGCTCGAGGTGCCAGCGGATCACGACCTGGGCTGCGGTCTTGCCGTGCCGGGCGCCGATCGCGTCGAGCACGGGGTTGCCGATCGCGCGCCCTCGGGCCAGCGGAGACCAGGCCTCGGTCAGGATGCCGTGGGCCGCGTCGTACCGGCGCACCTCGGCCTGCTGCAGCCAGGGGTGCAGTTCGACCTGATTGACGGCGGGGACGACATCCGTCTCGCGCAGCAGCCGGTCGAGGTGGTGCGTGTGGAAGTTGGACACGCCGATCGAGCGGGCGCGCCCGTCGGCCCGGAGGGTCTCGAGCGCGCGGTAGGTGTCGATGTAGCGGTCCTGCCGCGGCGCGGGCCAGTGGATGAGGTACAGGTCGACGTAGTCGAGCCCGAGCCTGGCGAGGCTGTCGTCGAAGGCGCGCAGGGTCTCCTCGTAGCCGTGCTGGTCGTTCCAGACCTTTGTGGTGACGAAGACGTCGCCTCGGGGAAGACCGGACCGGGCGATGCCCCGGCCGACGCCGCGCTCGTTCTCGTACATCGCCGCGGTATCGATGTGGCGGTACCCGGCGTCGAGCGCGACCTGCACGGTGTCCGCGGCGAGGGCATCCGTCACCTTGTACACGCCGAGGCCGAGCTGCGGAATGCTCCGCCCGTCATTAAGCCTGAGCCACGTATCCATGCCCCCCATTAACTCAACCCTCTTCCGCCGAACTGTGAGTTTGGCACCTTCCCGACGCCCACGAAGGTGCCGAACTCACAGTTCGGCGAGGGGAAGTGGGCGGGTCAGGCGCGGCAGCCTCGGGCGGCGAGGGCGGACCGCACCCGCCGCAGCAGCTCTCGGCCGCCGTCCCGCAGGTCGTCGTCGGTGATTCGGATGACGCGCCAGCCGGCGTCCTCGAGCCGCTCCCTGCGCGTGATGTCGCTGCGGAAGCGCAGGCGGTCCGTGCGGTGGATGTCGCCCTCGTACTCGATGCACAGCCGGAACTGCGGCCAGGCGAGGTCGACCCGCGCGATGACGCGACCCGCGGCATCAGTCACCTCGAAGTTGGCGACCGGCTCGGGGAGCCCGGTGTCGACAAGCAGCAGCCGGACCTCGGTCTCCTTGGGGGAGTCGACCCGGGCGCGGGCGAGCGCGGCGGCCTCCCGCAGGGCCCGGCAGCCGCGGCGCCCCTTCAGCTGGGCGGCGGCCGCGCGGAGGTCCTGCGGCTCGTAGCGCGGCGTGGTGCCGGCGCAGAGGAAATCGGCGACCGCGACGAGTTCGCCCCGCGTCAGCAGGGGGCCGAGGTCGATCCAGGTCTGCAGGGGGGAGGTGACCGGCAGCAGGTCCAGAAGTTCGACATCCATCAGGACTGCCTGCAGCTCGTGCCCGACGATCCCCGCTACCTGCGGCGGCCGGTTCTTCGCCGGTACGGTCACGTGGAGCACGCGCTCGTGCACCAGCCGGCCGGGCAGCGGCATGCCGTGGAGCACGGCGGCCGTGCCGTGGCTGAACACGTGTGTGGGCGGCATCCGGGTCGCATAGGCGCGGCTGAGCTCAAGCACCGACGTCGGCGCGGGCGCGACTGTGCGCAGCCCGCGGTACGGTTTGTCGAGATCGGTGCCACCCAGGCGGCTCTTACCGAGCCCCAGTTCCCGGGCCCGGCGAACCGAGAACGGTTCGTCGGCGAGTTCGGGCGGGAGCACGATTCGGGCGGCCATGCCCATGATGATGACGGATGCGCGCGCCCTCGTCCGAAGTTGTCCACACCCCCTCGCCGAACTGTGAGTTTGGCACCTTCCCGACGCCCACGAAGGTGCCAAACTCACAGTTCGGCGTAGGGGGCGAGAAGGTGAAGGGAGGGCTAGGAGACCTGGATGGTGCGGATGGGCTCGGTGTCGGGGATCGGGCCCACGTCGCGTCCGCGCAGGTCGGGATGCCAGCGCCTGCCGACGGCCGGGATCAGCGTGCCCAGGGCGGCGAAGGCGGCGGCGGCGATGATCGCGGACGTGGGCCCGGAGTGGTCGATCAGGAAGCCGGCGACCGCGGAGCCGAGGGCGGCCCCGATCAGCTGGCCGGTGCCCACCCAGCCGTACGCCTCGGCGGTGTCGCTGAACTTGACGCTCGCCGAGACGATGCCGAACAGCACGGCGAAGGCGGGGGCGATGCCCACGCCGGCGAGCAGGAGGGTCACCGAGAGCCACCAGAAGCCCAGGCCGAAGGAGGCCAGCACCAGGCCGACCGTGACGATGAGCATGCGCCCGGCCAGCGCCCACGGCCCGATCGGGGCGTGACCGAGGGCGAGGCCGCCGATCAGTGACCCGATCGCGAAGATGCCCAGGACCCAGCCCGAGTCCGCGCTGCCGTGGCCGAAGGCGGCCACCACGCCGGCCTCAACCGCGGCGCATGCCGCGACGAGCATGAAGCCGACGATCGTGCTAAGCAGCACCTGCGGCTTCTTGAGCACGGCGCCGATGGTGCGCTTGCTGCGCGGGATGCGCACCCGGCCGACCTCCGGCAGCGAGACGAACCAGAGGCCGCCGCCGACGAGGAAGACCGCGGCCAGCAGGATGCCGGCCACGGCGCTGACCTGGATGGCGACGAACGTGGCGATCACGGGGCCGAGCACCCAGATGATCTCCTGCGCCGAGGCATCCAGCGAGAACAGCGGGGTGAGCTGGCGCGAGTTGACGATCTTGGGGTAGATGGTGCGCACGGCCGGCTGGATCGGCGGCATCGACAGCCCGGCGAGGAACCCGATCAGCATGACCCCGTAGACCGCCAGCGGCAGGAGGGCCATCAGCACGATCGAGATCGTGCAGACCGTCATCGTGACCAGGATGACCGGGCGGATGCCCCAGCGGCCCATCAGCCGGCTGGTCAGCGGGCCGGCGATGGCCTGGCCGATGCTCATCGCGCCGAGCACGAGGCCGGCCGCGCCGTACGAGTCGTAGACCTGCTCGAGGTGGATGAGGAAGGCGAGCGAGAGCATCCCGAACGGGAATCGTGCCGTCAGCTGGGCGCCGATGACTCGGGCAACGCCCGGCGTCTTCAGAAGGCTCCAGTAACTGCTCACAAGCCCTAAGTCTATTGGCGGAAGGCCCGCAGGAAACCGCCGTGCGGGAGCGGGAAGAGGCGCAGAACCGCCGCCGCGCGCGGTTTCCCTGTGTCGCCGCAGGGAAGGGCCGAACGGGTAGCCTTGGCCTGATGCGAACCCTGATTTCGGCCGAGGAGCTTGCCGCGGCACTGACCGGGAGCGGCGACATCCGGGTGCTGGATGTGCGCTGGCGGTTGGGCGGCCCGCCCGGACGGCCCGAGTACCTCGCCGGCCACGTCCCCGGCGCCGCGTACGTCGACCTGGACGAGGAGCTGGCCGGCCACGGCGCGCCGACCGACGGGCGGCATCCGCTGCCGTCCATCGACGCGCTGCAGGCGGCCGCCCGCCGGTGGGGCCTGAACGACGGCGACACGGTCGTCGTCTACGACGGCCTGGGCAACCTCTCCGGCGCCCGCGCCTGGTGGCTGTTGCGCCACGCCGGCGTGCGCGAGGTGCTGCTGCTCGATGGGGCGCTGGCGGCCTGGCGCGCCGCCGGCCTGCCGCTCGCCCGCGGCGAAGAGCCCGTCGCCCCCGGCACCGTCACGCTCGCCTACGGCCGCCTGCCCACGCTCGACGCGGATGCCGCAGCCGGTTTCCCCGGCACCGGCCTGCTGCTCGATGCCCGGGCCGCCGAACGCTACCGGGGCGACACGGAGCCGATCGACCCGCGGGCGGGTCACATCCCCGGCGCGACCAGCGCGCCGACGGCCGAGAACCTGGGCCCCGACGGCCGCTTCCTGCCCGCCGGAGAGCTCCGCGCCCGGTTCGAAGCGCTGGGAGCGACGGATGCCGCCGACGTCGGCGTCTACTGCGGCTCCGGTGTCACGGCCGCCCACCAGGCCGCGGCGCTCACCATCGCCGGATTCGGCGCGGCGCTCTACCCCGGCTCCTGGTCGCAGTGGTCGAACCTGCCGGGACGGCCCGTGGAGACGGGCGATACCGGGAACTCGGTCCGACGAGCATAGCCGGACGCACAGCGGCAGCGGCGACCGGTATGGCTGCTCCAAAACGTTATCTGCGCCGGAATCCGCACGTGAAGGGTTGTATTAGGCTCATCCCTGTCGCACACCCGAACGCGGATCAATGATGAACCCGCAGCACCGTCAACTACGAAGAAGGTCTTGCCATGCGCGCAAAATATGCACTCCCGGCCATTGCGGCCGTGGCCGTCCTCCTGCTCAGCGGCTGCGTCGACAACTCGACGCCCAGCCCCGGCGGATCCGCGGGTGAGCCCACGACCAGCGTCACCAAGGATGATGCCGCCGCCGCGCTGCTGCCGGCGAAGATTGCCGATTCCGGCACGCTCCTCATCGGCACCGACCCGACCTACGCGCCGAACGAGTTCAAGGACGAGGCCGGCACGCCGATCGGCTGGGGCATCGAGATCGCCGCCGCCGTCGCCGCCAAGCTCGGCCTCGAGCCCGAGTACCAGGTGTCGAAGTTCGACAACATCATCCCCAGTGTCACCGGCGGGAAGGTGAACATCGGAGTCTCCTCGTTCACCGACAACGTCGAGCGGGAAAAGGTGGTCGACTTCGTCAATTACTACACCGCGGGCATCCAGTGGGCTTCGGCCAAGGGTAAGGACGTCGACCCCGACGACGCCTGCGGCCTGAAGGTCGCCGTGCAGGCCACAACCTACGAGCACACCGACGAGGTGCCGGCCAAGAGCGACGCCTGCGTCGCCGCCGGCAAGGCGCCGATCGACATCAAGCCGTTCGACACCCAGGATGCGGCCACCAACGCCGTCGTGCTCGGCCAGGTCGACGCGATGAGCGCCGACTCCCCGGTCACCCTGTACGCGATCTCGAAGACCGAGGGCGAGCTCCAGCTCGCCGGCGAGACGTTCGACGTCGCGCCTTACGGCATCGCGGTCGGCAAGGACTCCGGGCTGGCCGAGGCGATCCAGGCCGCGCTGCAGTCGATGGTCGACGACGGCTCCTACGCCGAGATCCTCGACGCGTGGGGCGTTTCCGATGGCGGCATCGACGAGATCACGATCAACGCAGCCGCGAACGGCTAACGCGTGAGCACCGAGAACAACAGCCGTCCGGCGGCGGGGGCCACCCCGCCGGCGGGCGGCGCGACGGAGTCGGAGCCGATCAAGGCGATCCGGCTCCGGCATCCGTGGCGCATCGTCTTCGCCGTCGTGCTCGTTATCGGCTTCGTGTTGTTCATCGTCGACGCTGCCGGGCGGGAAGCCTACAAGTGGGACTTCGTCGCGAAGTATGTCTTCGACCGCCGGATCAGCGAGGCCGCCCTCAACACGCTGCAGCTGACCGTCTACTCGATGGTGATCGCCATCATTCTTGGCGTGATCCTGGCCGTCATGCGGCTGACCCCGAACCCCGTGGTTAACAGCCTCGCCTGGTTCTACCTGTGGGTTTTCCGCGGAACCCCGGTGTACGTGCAGCTGGTGTTCTGGGGTCTGCTGTCGATCATCTACTCGTCGATCGACATCGGCATCCCGTTCATGGAGCCGTGGTTCTCCTTCGAGACCAATGCCGCGCTGAGCACGTTCACCCTGGCGATCATCGGGCTCGCGCTCAACGAGGCGGCCTACATGGCCGAAATCGTGCGGGCCGGACTGCTCTCGGTGGACAAGGGCCAGGACGAGGCCGCGACCGCGCTCGGCATGACCTGGTTCCAGACGATGTGGCGGGTCATCCTGCCGCAGTCGATGCGGGTGATCATCCCGCCGACCGGCAACGAGGTCATCTCGATGCTGAAGACGACCTCGCTCGTGACGGCCGTGCCCTACAGCTTCGACCTCTACACCCGCTCCCGCGACATCTCGGCGGAGACGTTCACCCCGATTCCGCTGCTGATCGTCGCCTCGATCTGGTACCTGTTCTTCACCTCGATCCTGATGGTGGGCCAGCACTTCCTGGAGAAGCGCTTCGCGCGTGGCGTGGGCGCACGTGAGGACCGCAAGATCGACACGATGTCGGGCACCCTCACCGGTGCCGTTCCGCTGGGCTCCGGCCAGCCCACCGTTGTGCGGCCGCCCGGCGACGGGCCACCACCGACCGAGCCTGGAGGACCGCGATGAGTGACGCGACCACGCCGAGCGCGGCAGCGCGGGCGCCCATGGTGCTGGCCGACCGCGTATCGAAGAGCTTCGGGTCGAACGAGGTGCTCAAGAGCATTTCGCTCGAGGTGAAGCACGGCGAGGTCATGTGCCTCGTCGGACCCAGCGGATCGGGCAAGTCCACGTTCCTGCGCTGCATCAACCACCTCGAGGTGGTCAATTCGGGCCGCCTGATGGTCGACGGCGACCTCATCGGTTACCGCGAGACCGGCGGCAAGCTCTACGAGCTGGCGCCCAAGGACGCGGCCAGGCAGCGCCGCGACATCGGCATGGTGTTCCAGCGCTTCAACCTGTTCCCGCACATGACGGCGCTGGAAAACGTGATGGAGGCGCCGCTGCGGGTCAAGAAGGTGGCGAAGGCCAGGGTCGAGCAGGATGCCCGCGCTCTCCTGGCCAGGGTCGGCCTGGCCGACCGCGCGGACTACTATCCCGCGCACCTGTCCGGCGGCCAGCAGCAGCGGGTCGCCATCGCCCGGGCGCTCGCGATGGAACCCAAGCTGATGCTCTTCGACGAGCCGACCAGCGCGCTCGACCCCGAGCTCGTCGGTGAGGTGCTCGACGTGATGAAGGGGCTCGCCAAGGAGGGCATGACGATGATCGTCGTCACGCACGAAATGGGCTTCGCCCGCGAGGTCGCCGACTCGCTCGTGTTCATGGACGGCGGCGTGGTCGTCGAGTCCGGCGATCCCGACGAGGTGCTCTCCAACCCGCAGCACCGGCGCACCCAGGCCTTCCTCTCGAAGGTCCTCTAACCCCTAACCCCCCTTCCATCCCCGCCGCCCCCTCCCGCGAAACTGCAGTTGTGCGCGTCATTCGGGTGTTTTAGCGCGCACAACTGCGGTTTCGCGGAAGGGATGAGCCGGGGGCGGGGCTAGAGGATGGGGCGCATGCCGGTCCAGCTTGTGCCGATGCGCAGGGCCGTGCCGAGCGAGGTTCCCCGGCCGGGATAGCGGAACAACTCGCCGGTGGCGGACTTGATCGCGACGAGGTCGGTGAAGCCGTCGCGGTCGAAGTCGCCCACGCCGACCAGGTCGCGCATGGTGTTCCAGCTCGTGCCGATGCGGCTGCGCGCGCCCAGGACCGTGGCCGTGCCCGGGTAGAGCCAGAGCTCGCCGGTCGCGGTCGTCCGCGCGGCCAGGTCGATCCGGCCGTCGCGGGTGAAGTCGCCGAGGCCGACGAGCTCGCTCATGGCGTTCCAGCCGCAGCCAAGACGCACGCCGGGAAGGAGCGACGTGCCCCGCCCGCGGTAGTAGTACAGGCATCTCGTCGACTTCGCCACGGCGAACAGGTCCGGGTAGCCGTCGAGGTTGATGTCGCCGCTCGGGGTGATTTCGCGCATGCCGTTCCAGCCGGATCCGATCGTCAGCCGGGAGACGAACCCCGAGCCGGTGCCGCGGTAGAGCAGCAGGGCGCCGGTGACGGGATCGCGCGCCAGGACATCCTCCTTGCCGTCCCGGTTGAAGTCACCGAGCCGGCTGATCGAGTCCAGGCCGTTCCAGCCCGAACCGATCCGCGTCGGGCTGCCGAGCCCGGTGCCGTTGCCCGGGTAGAGGAACAGGTAGCCGGTGGCGGTCTGGCGGGAGATCAGATCCGACCAGCCGTTGCCGGTGAAGTCGCCGAAGGCAGTCGCGGGCACCGGGGTGACGTCGAGCTGGTTGCGGTCGACCTCGAGGGTCTTGCCGCCCCAGGTTTCCGGGCCGCCGGTCAGCGCCGGGTTCTGGTACTGCTTGATCCTGCGGTGCGGCCAGTAGCTGCCGGGAATGGCCGGGTTCTCGACGGTGGCGACGCCGTCGTAGCGGGCGAACCACAGGTAATCGGGGCGCACGTACGCGGTCGAGCCGTAGACGGCGACCTGGTCGGCGACCCCGGAGGAGAGGCTGCTGTAGAAGCCGGAGAGGTAGCCCAGGTCGTGCAGCCTGGTGGTCCAGGCGCTCTGGAAGGTGAGCACCGCCTGGCGGCAGACCGGATCGGTGGTGCTGTACGCCTCGATGTCGTTGAAGATCGCGCTTCCGCGCCCGAGGCCCAGGGCGCTTGCCCGGGCAACCGCGTCGCCGGCGGCGGCCCGGCCGGATGCCGCGGCGTTCGCTGCCGTGAACCGGAACTCCTTGTTCGATGTCGTGCAGTACGGCTGCAGCCCCAGGTAGATCGGCACCAGGTGCCAGCCTGCCGCCTGCTGCGCGCTCACCCAGGCGGGAGTGAGCTGCGGCTGGGTGCAGAACCGGTTGACCCCGCCGATGTAGATGCCGACCGCCCGGTAGGGGGATGCGGTCAGCCAGGCGGCCATGAGATCCGGCGCCGGCGCGGAGCACGCGTCGAAGCCGGGTCCGGCGTAGGTGCCGGGGGCGGGGACGTTGACCCCGGCCGGGAGCTGGGCCGGGAGTGCGGCGGCGGATGCCGGGGGTGCGGTGCCCTGGACTGCCTGCGCGGCCGGCCCGATGAGTGTCGCAGCCGCGAGCGCAGCCGCGAGCGTGGCCGCGACGACGGCCGCGAGCGCCCGCCATGACTTGTCCATGGCTATCCCCGATCCAGCGTCCCACTCCCGCGTGGGGCGATGAGGCCATTGCAGCACCACACCGCGCGGGAGGCAAGGAGGACCTGCCCGCGCTGAGTCGCGGACACCCAACTGAGTTGCGGAGAAACACCCTTCAATTTCGAAATGAAGGTACTTTGTCCGCGACTCAATCGAGCGCGGGGGCGCGGGAGCGCGGGCGGGACGCGGGTGAGCGGGCGCGAGCGCGGGAGGCCGGCTCAGCCCGCGAGTACCTTTTGGATGCGCTGCAGCGAGACGGATTCCGCGGCCTTCAGCTCCTGGGCGAAGAGGCTGATCCGCAGCTCCTCAATCATCCAGCGCACCCGAACCAGGTGGGCCGGCGCGCTGGGAGGCAGGGGGATCGCGCCGCCGGCATCCGTGAACCTGGCCGTCGCGGCCTGCACCTCGTTCATCCAGACCCGGTCGCGGCTGGGGTTGTCGATGAGCTTGGTGATCCGGGCGGTGATGCCGGCCAGGTAGCGCGGCAGGTGCCGGAGCTGGGCAAGCCCGGTCGCGCTGACGAAGCCCGGGTAGACGAGGCCCTCGAGCTGCTGGCGGGCGTCGCTGAGCGCGGGGAGCAGCGCCATGCTGGTGGATGCCTTGAGCAGCTTGTCGGCGGCCCGGCTCGCCGCAAGGACGCGGGCGACGAGGCCGACGGTTTCGAACATCGAGTCCATCACGACCCCCGAGACGCGGTCGCGGATGCTGTCGAACTCGGCCCGCATGAAGACCTGGCCGCCCGGCCGCACGCGGAAGAGCACGTCGTCGACGGATGCCGCGAGGCAGTCCTCGAAGAGCGCCGCGGTGCTGCGATATGGGCTGGTGGCCAGGCTGAGCTTCTCCGCGCCGGTGAGGTGCTGCTGCACATACGCCGCCGGAGACGGGGTGGCGAGCAGCAGCAGGCGGCGCACGCCGGTCGGCAGGTGGAGGGCCTGCTCGGCCTCGGTGCTCATCATCCGGATCGCCACCGAGGTGCCCTCGTCGACCAGGGTCGGGTAGCCGCGGATCGTGTTCTCGCCCTGCTTCGTGTCGAGGAAGCGGGGGAGTTCGTCGAAGTCCCAGGTGGTCAGGCCGCCGCGCTCAATGGCGTTCGGGGTGGCCGCGGATGCCGCCGCCACGCTTTCTCGCACGCGGCTGCCGAGGCGCCGCTGGAGGTCTTCGAGGTCCTTGCCGGCGGCGACCGTGCGGCCGCGCTCGTCGACCACGGAGAACGTCATCCTCAGGTGCGCGGGCACGCGACTCAGGTCGAAGTCCGCCCGGGCAACCGGCACGTAGGTGAGCTTCTGGATCAGCGCGGCGAGCGTCTCGGTGAACGCGGTCTCGCTGACGGCGGAGCCGGTCGAGACCGTCGACACCACTCCCGGCGCCGGCGGCACTTCGGTGAGCAGCCGGACCGCCCAGTCGGCCGCCGGCACGACGTTGCGTCGGATTGCCTTCGGCAGGGACTTGATCAGCGCCGTGACCAGCTCGGCCCTGAGCCCCGGCACCTGCCAGTCGAAGCCGGCTGGAGACATCCGTGCCAGCAAAGCGAGCGGCACCCGCACGGTCACGCCGTCGTCGTCCGCGCCCGGTTCGAACCGGTAACCGAGCGCGTATCGCTGGTCGCCCTGCTGCCAGGTGGGTGGGAACAGCGACTCGTCGACCTCGGGGGTGTCCTCGGCGACCAGGGCGTCCGCGGTCATCGTGAGCAGGTCGGGCGTCTCGAGCCTTGTCGTGCGCCACCAGGCCTCGAACGACCGGGTGGAATTCACGTCGGCCGGGATGCGCCGCTGGTAGAACTCGAAGATGGCCTCGTCGTCGAAGAGGATGTCGCGGCGCCTGGTGCGCTCCTCGAGTTCGGCCAGTTCGGCGCGCAGTTTCTTGTTCGCCAGGTCGAACGCCCACATACCGGGGCCGGCCCCCGGACGCGACGAGGCGGGCCGGCCGGACCGGTCGTCGGCCCGGTTTCCGCCGCGGTTGGGCCCCTTGTCGCCCAGGCCGCCGCGGGTCTCCACGGGGTTGTCTGCGCGGTTGTCGGCCCGGTCCCGATCCCATTCGCCCTCGACCAGCGCGTGCCGGATGAACAGCTCGCGGGCGTAGGCGGGGTCGACCCGGGAGAACAACACGCGCCGCCTGGCCACGATCGGCACCCCGTAGAGGGTGACCCGCTCGTAGACGACGGCCGCTCCCTGCTTCTTCTCCCAGTGCGGTTCGGAGTAGCTGCGCTTGCAGAGGTCCCCGGCGAGCGCCTCGGCCCAGGCCGGGTCGACGACGGCGTTCATCCGGGCGAACAGGCGGCTGGTCTCGACCAGCTCGGCGCTCATCACGGCGTTCGGCTGCTTCTTCGCCAGCGCCGAGCCGGGGAAGAGCACGAAGCGCTGCTGCCGGGCGCCGATGTAATCCTTCTTCGCGGTGTCCTTCAGCCCGATGTGCGACAGGAGGCCGGCCAGCAGCGACCGGTGGATGCCGTCGGGGTTCGCGCTCGGCTCGCCGATCTGCAGGCCGAGCGGCTTGGCCAGCTGCCGAAGCTGCCGGAAGACGTCCTGCCACTCCCGCACGCGCAGGTAGTTGAGGTACTCGGTCTTGCACAGGCGCCGGAAGGCGCTCGAGCCGAGTTCCTTCTGCTGGGTCTCGAGGTAGTTCCAGAGGTTGAGCAGGCTGAGGAAGTCGCTCGTCGGGTCGGCGAAGCGGGCGTGCTGCTGGTCGGCCTGGGCCCGGCGCTCCAGCGGCCGCTCGCGCGGGTCCTGGATGGTGAGCCCGGCGACGATTGCCATCACCTCGCGGCTGGTGCCCTGGGTCTTCGACTCGATCACCATCCGGCCGAAGCGCGGGTCGATGGGCAGCTTCGCCAGCTGCTGGCCGACCCGAGTGAGTTTCGCTGCGCCGGCCCCGGTGGCGCCGGGGGCGACGGCGCCGAGCTCGGCGAGGAGGTCGAGGCCGTCCTTGATGCCGCGCGAGTCCGGCGGAGTAAGGAAGGGGAACGCGGCGATGTCGCCCAGGCCGAGGGAGATCATCTGCAGGATGACCGCGGCCAGGTTCGTGCGCAGGATCTCCGGCTCCATGTACTCGGAGCGGCGGGTGAAGTCCTCCTCGGAGTACAGCCGGATCGCGATGCCGTCGCTGGTGCGGCCGCTTCGGCCGGATCGCTGGTTCGCGGATGCCTGCGAGATCGCCTCGATCGGCAGCCGCTGCACCTTGGAGCGCACGCTGTAGCGGCTGATCCGGGCGGTGCCGGCGTCGATCACGTACTTGATGCCCGGCACGGTGAGGCTGGTCTCGGCCACGTTCGTGGCGAGCACGATCCGCCGGCGCACGCCGGCCACGGCAGAGGGCTGGAACACGCGGTGCTGGTCGGCGGAGGAGAGCCGGCCGTAGAGCGGGAGGATCTCGGTCGGGCTGGTGCGGCCGCCGGAGGCGAACTTGCCCTGCAGCGCGTCGGCGGCATCCCGGATCTCGGTCTCGCCGCTGAGGAAGACGAGCACGTCGCCGGTCGACTCCCGTTCGAGCTCGTCGAGCGCGGCGGAGATGCCCTCGATGTAGTCGCGGTCGACGGCCGGCGCGGCATCCGTCGTCTCGTCCTCGTCCATGGCCTCGGCGACGAGCGCGCGGTAGCGGACCTCGACCGGGTAGGTGCGGCCGGAGACCTCGATCACCGGCGCCGGGGTGCCGTCGGCTGAGGCGAAATGCTTCGCGAAGCTCTGCGGGTCGATGGTCGCCGAGGTGATGATGAGCTTGAGGTCGGGGCGCCGGGGCAGCAGCTGGCGGAGGTAACCGAGCAGGAAGTCGATGTTGAGGCTGCGCTCGTGCGCCTCGTCGATGATGATCGTGTCGTACTTCCGCAGCATCCGGTCGCGGTGGATTTCGTTCAGCAGGATGCCGTCGGTCATCAGCTTGATCCGGGTGTCGGCGCCGACGCGGTCGGTGAAGCGCACCTGGTAGCCGACCGTCTGGCCGACCTCCTGGCCGAGTTCCTCTGCGATGCGCTCGGCGATCGTGCGGGCGGCGAGGCGGCGCGGCTGGGTGTGACCGATGCTCTCCCGGCCGAGCTCCAGGCAGATCTTGGGCAGCTGCGTGGTCTTCCCCGAGCCCGTCGCGCCGGCGAGGATGACGACCTGGTGGTCGCGGATGGCGGCGGCGATGTCGTCCCGTCGCTGGCTGACCGGCAGTTCGGCGGGGAAGGTGATGGCAACGGGGAGCATGGCACCCCAATCGTACTTCCCGGGCGCGATGGTTCCCCGGCGCGGGTCCACGGCGCACCCTTCTCCGGCCTCGCTGCGCGCGGCGCCACCCGCGAAGAGGCCGTGGCCGGCGCGACGCTCACCCCGGCGCCAGCCCTAGGCTGGACCCATGACGAATCCGGTACCCACCCTGACCCTCAACGACGGCCACACCATCCCGCAGCTCGGGTTCGGCGTGTTCAAGGTCGACCCGAACGAGACGCTCCGGATTGTCTCGGATGCCCTCGAGGTGGGCTACCGCCACATCGACACCGCGGCGATCTACGGCAACGAGGCCGGCGTCGGCGACGCACTCGCGAACTCCGGGATCGACCGCTCGGAGCTGTTCGTGACCACGAAGCTGTGGAACGACCGCCAGGGCACCCAGTCGGCATTTGACGCGTTCGACGAGAGCCTGGAGAAGCTCGGCCTCGAATACGTCGACCTCTACCTGATCCACTGGCCGGCTCCCGCCAACAACAAGTACGTCGAGGCCTGGAAGGCGCTCGAGCAGATTCGCGAGTCCGGCCGCGCCCGCTCGATCGGCGTCTCCAACTTCCTCGTGCCGCACCTCGAGCGCCTGCTGGCCGAGACGGATGTCGTGCCCGCGGTCAACCAGATCGAACTGCACCCGGCCCACCAGCAGCCGGAGGTCACCGCGTTCGCGCGCGCCAACGGCATCCAGATCGAGGCCTGGGGCCCGCTCGGCCAGGGCAAGTACCCCCTGTTCGACGAGCCCGCCGTGGCCGGTGCCGCGGCAGCGCACGACAAGACCTCGGCCCAGGTCGTCATCCGATGGCACCTGCAGATGGGCAACATCGTCTTCCCCAAGTCGGACCGGCGCTCGCGGATGGCGGAAAACTTCGACGTGTTCGACTTCGAGTTGAGTGCCGCGGAGCTCGCCGCGATCACCTCCCTCGAACGTGCCGGCCGCGTCAGCGCGCATCCGGACGAGGTCAACTGACCCTCGGCCGCGGCTGGGGCGATGCGCCGCAGGGCGAGCTCGTCGATCAGCAGATGGCTGGTGAGGCCACGCACGAGTCGCCCTGAGGGTGCGACGACGTCGTGATCGA
Organism: Cryobacterium sp. TMT1-2-1; assembly: GCF_004403955.1. Lineage (NCBI taxonomy): Bacteria > Bacillati > Actinomycetota > Actinomycetes > Micrococcales > Microbacteriaceae > Cryobacterium > Cryobacterium sp. TMT1-2-1. Next base: position 12,506 of record NZ_SOHC01000005.1, on the reverse strand, counting down.
TCCGTCCGGCGCCCAGACGACGGACAGTTCGAGCAGCACCGCCTTGCTCGGATTGCCGCCCACCGACACGGTCCCACGCACGGTAGCGTTGACCCGCAGCCCGGTCCTGGCCAGGGTTCCCGGGCCGGCGCAGGCGCTCGTGCCGGTATGGTCGGCGTTTTGCACGATGATGCAATACTGACCCGTTCCGCGCCGGGCGACGTAGACGCCGAAGCTGGCCCCCGCAGGCGCCGCACCGACGCTCCGAATCGAGTCGTGGCTGAATTCGGCGCCGAGGTACGGCGCCTTCCCGTCGGCGAAGTCCGCCGGCTCGTCGAAAATGCGCAGGTAGTCCTGCTCGAGTGCCTGGGGGTCTGCCGCGCCGAGAGCCCCGGGCCCGGAGCCGATGTCGGCCGCAGGGGCGGCCGCTTCGGGGAGGTCGGCCGGGCCAACGAGAGCCGGAACCATCAGCGCGGCGACGAGCGCGCCGACGAGCGCGCCGACGGCGACCAGGAGCAGGGCGAAGCGGCGCTGGGGCCGGGGGGCGCCCGGGTAGAGCCCGAATTGAGTCCTGAGCGATCGAGTCGTGGCAGATCCCCCTGGAACAGATCCCTGCGAGGCGGATCCCCGCGGCCTCCATCCGCCGGCCCCCGAGTCGTCGGCGTTTTCGGTCCCCAGGCCCTCATCGGCAGGGTCGGCCCGGCCCAGCGCGGCCGGCGGGCTTGCCTGGGCGGGCCCGTCGAGCGCGTCGAGCACGTCGGCCGCGTCCGCCCAACGGTCCGCTGTCGCGAGCGCGGCGTCGAGCGCGGCGTCCTCCTGTGCCTGCTCGCGCATCCGCTGACGAAGGCGGTGCTCGGTTTCCGTGGCGTGCACGGTGCGCAGGGTGATCGGGTCGACGAACTCCACGAGCGGCTCGGGGACCGAATGCATGCAGTACACCGCGGCCTTGAGTTCGAAGAGTTCGGCCGCCGGATCGGGCCGGCCGGAGGGAGTCGGCGCGAGGGGATTGGCCCTCCACCAGAGGGCATCTCGTACGTCGAACCGGCCGCGGTATGCGCTCCGTAGCCTGGTGAGAAGGCCTGAATCGTTCTGCGCAGCGGTCCACAGCCGTTGCGCCAGGATTTCCTGTGTCACGCCATAGCTTCTTTGTTCGAACTGAGCCCGATGGCGCCAAAATATCCCCCTCGGCCGCCGGTCAATAGGGGTACCGCGAACCGGTGCGGAGCAGAATGGAGCCATGCCGAACCGCCTTGCAACAGCGATCAGCCCCTACCTGCGTTCGCACGCGGACAACCCGGTCGACTGGCACGGCTGGGGAGCGGAGGCGTTCGCGGAGGCACGCGCACGAGATCTGCCGGTGCTCGTCTCGATCGGTTATTCGACCTGCCACTGGTGCCACGTGATGGCGCGGGAGAGCTTCAGCGACCCGGACCTCGCCGCCTACCTCAACGAGCACTTCGTCAGCATCAAGGTCGACCGCGAGGAGCATCCGGATGTCGACGCGAGCTACCTCGCGGCGGCCGGCGCATTCATCGAGGGGCTGGGCTGGCCCTTGAACGTGTTCGTCACCCCCGACGGCCGGGCGTTCCACGCCGGGACCTACTTCCCGCCGCGGCCGATGCGCGGCCAGCCCGCGTTCCGGCAGGTGCTGGAAGCCGTGACGGAGGCCTGGACCACCAGGCGTGACGAGGTCACCGCCAGCGCCGCACTCCTGTCGGCGGCAATCACCGAGGGCACCCGGCAGCATCGCGGCGGCGGTTCGCTGCCCGACGCGGCCACGCTCGGACGCACGGTCGCCGAACTCGCCGCCTACGAGGACACGACCCACGGCGGATTCGGCGGAGCCCCAAAATTCCCGGCGGCGCCGGCGCTCGCCTTCCTGCTGGCCCAGCCTGCCGACGGGCCTGCTGCCGGCCAGGCCCTGGCCCTGCGCGCTCTCAAACGAATGGGGGCGTCCCCGCTCCGGGACCCGGTCGAAGGGGGCTTCTTCCGTTACGCCGTGAACCGCGACTGGAGCGAACCTCACTACGAACGGATGCTCTACGACAACGCCCAGCTCCTCGAGCTGTATACCCGCGCGTGGCAAGTCACCGGGGAGCAGTGGGCGCGCTCGGTCGCGGAGGGTGTCGCGGACTTCCTCATCACCGTCATGCAACTGCCCGGCGGCGGCTTCGCCAGCGCCCAGGACTCCGAGAGCACGGTCGACGGCCACCGCGTCGAGGGAGGTTACTACGCGCTGGACGCCGAGGGCCGCGCGGGCGAAACCCCGCCGGCACTCGATGCGAAGGTCCTCACGGGCTGGAACGGGCTCGCCATCGCAGCGCTGTCCCTGGCCGGGTTCGCTTTCGACAACGACACGTTCACCGGCGCCGCGCGACGGGCCGCCGATTTCCTGCTCGAGCACCACCTCCCGAAGCGCGGACCGCACGATCGCGGAACCCTCGTGCGGGCGTCCATTGACGACCGGGTTTCGACGGCCCCGGCCACCCTGGAGGACTACGGGATGTTCGCACACGGACTCCTTCACCTCGCCCTGCTGACGGGGGAGAGCGGCTACGCCACTGCGGCGCGCGGGCTCATTGACAGCACGCTAATCCCGGCCACCGACAGTCCCGCCCCCGCCGACGCCCCGGCCGACAGTCCCGCCCCCGCCGACGTCCCACCCCTGGCGCAACCGTTCACCGCCCCGAACGGTCCCGACCCGGTGCTGGCCGCGCAGGGCCTGGCCCTGGATGCCGATCCGTCCGAGGGCGCCTACCCCTCCGGGCTGAGCGCCACCGCGGACGCCGCGGAGCTGCTCTACCTGCTCACTGCGGAGCGTCGCTACCGCGCGACCGCGGAGCACGCGATGGGAACACTCACCGCGCTGGCCCCGGCCCGCCCGCTCGCGTTCGGGGCAGCGCTTCGGCTCATCGCGCAGTTGGCTGCGCCGGTCGAGCAGCTCGTCGTCGTCACGCCCGCCGCGGCGCCCGGCCGCGAGCCGGAGGACCCGGCCGGCCTCCTCGCCGCCGTTCGCCGGCGGGGGAGTGGACTCGTCGCATCCGTCACAGAGGCCCAGGCCTCCGCCTTCGCCGCCTCGGGATTCGAACTCTTCGCGGAGCGCACCGCCCGCGCCGGAGCGCCGACCGCCTACCTCTGCCGCGACTTCGTCTGCCGACTGCCGGTCACCGATCCGGCAAACCTGGACCCGGCGGGAGGCCGGCCATGAGCGTCGAACCCGGGAACATCGCCCTCAAACGGATCTACGACGACCCGGCCGACGACGACGGATGCCGCGTGCTGGTCGACCGCCTCTGGCCGCGCGGGGTCTCTACCGAGCGCGCCCGGCTCGACGCCTGGCTCAAGGAGATTGCCCCGTCGACGGAGCTGCGCCGCTGGTTCCACAACGGGGGAGGCTTCGACGAGTTCGCGCTCCGGTACCGGGCCGAACTCGACGGGAACCCGGCGAGCGTGCAGGCCGTGGCCGAGTTGCGGGCGCTCGCCGCGGAGCGTGCGCCCGTGCGCGTCACCCTGCTCTACGGCGCCCGGGAGCGGCGCGACAACCACGCCCGCGTGCTGGCCGAGTACCTCGGCGCGGACCTGGCCGAACCCGCTGAGGCTCCGGCACAGGACTGACGCCCCGGAAATCAGGCCCGTCGCCGCCCCCGGGCGCTAGCATCGGGGCATCCGCTGCGATTCCGGGGCGGCGCCGCTGCTGAGAGGACTCCACCATGATTCCCGAAGTCAACATCTGGGCTGTGCTGCTCGCCACCGCCTCCAGCATGGTCGTCGGCACGATCTGGTATGCGCGACGGGTGTTCGGCACGTACTGGATGAAGGCCGTCGGCCACACCTCGGAAACCATGGGGGGAGCGGCCGCGCCGATCATCGTCACGGTCATTGTCAGCTTTATCACCGCGTGGGTGCTGGCCGGAAGCGCCGCGATCGTGCAGAATTTCTACGGGGGCAGCTTCCTCGCCAACACGGTCCTGACCGCGATCATCCTCTGGGCCGGCTTCACCGCGGCGCGCATGGTCACCCACGACGCATTCGATCGCCGACCGTGGGGCCTGACCGTGCTCAACATCGCCCACGAGCTGGTCACCCTGGTGGTTATGGCCCTGATCATCGGCCTGTTCGGGATCAGCGCACTCTAGGCCAGCGCCCTCCAGTCGAGCGCCCTGCAGCTGAGCGCACTGCAGCCCAGCAGCCACGTTGAGTTGCGGAAAAGGTACCTTCAATCTCCGAACGAAGGTGCGTTCTCCGCAACTCAACCCAGGCGCCAGCGCAGCACGCAATCTCGGCCCAGGCCGCGGCAGCGTACACTGGAAGAAGCGCCACCGCGTTCCGCCGGCTGCTTCGCTCTCGGTTTCGGACTTCAGCGCAGCGCTTCGGTGATACCGGACGCACTCCCCTTGGCATAGCGTGTGGTTGCCTCGTGAACGAGTGTTCCCACCCCCTGAGGAGGACCATGGCGACATTCGATCGATCAGACACACCGAGCGCGGATGCCCCGACGCCGCCGACCCTCTCCCTGAGCACCGAACCCGAACTGGTGCTGATCACGCCGGACGCCAGAACCCGCCGTTTCGATCGCGACGACCTCGTCGTGCGCAAGGGCGAAATCGCGCTCATCAACGGCAACTTCACGCCCCAGGAGTCCATGGTCAAGGACCTGCTCGCGGTGCGCGACGCGCTCGAGGCCGCCGGCATCGACTTCCTGCTCGTGCGCGGCGATGGCGGCCGCCCGGTCATCGCGGTCGACCGCAAGAGCCGCAAGGCGCTCACCCGGGTGCTCGCCTCGGCGTTCGCCAACGAGCCTTTCTACGCCAAGCCGCTGGACGGCGCCCGGACCGAGCCGCTTCTGCTGGCCGACGGCACCCTCTCGTCGCTGCGCAAGTCCTCCGTTTTCCGCGTGTACCGCCCGCGGATCGAACCGATCGGCCGCCTCCGCTACGGCTCGCAGACCGCGTTCCAGCTGGAAATGTGGCGCTTCGGCGACGACGAGATCGTCGCCCCGGTCGAGAACCAGCTCATGCGCACCCGGATGCCGCGCTCAGAGGCACGCGAAACCACGATCGAGCTCTACGGCCGAAGCTGGCGCACGCTGCAGAACATGTTCGACGACCTCGCCAGCGACATCAGCTTCGACATCGACATGGTCTTCTCCTGGGTCGACGGCTCGTCGACGGACTTCCAGCGCGAACGCGCCAAGCGGATGAAGGCCTACGTCGTGGGCGAGGGCGACGAGTCCGACGCCCGCTTCCGCCAGATCGACGAGCTCAAGTACGCGCTGCGCAGCGTCTACCTGTTCGCCCCCTGGGTGCGGCGCATCTTCATCGCCACTGATTCGCCCGCACCCGAGTGGCTGGCCGACCACCCGAAGGTCACGCTCATGCGCAGCGAGGACTTCTTCCCCGACCCGAGCGTGCTGCCCACACACAACTCGCACGCGGTCGAGAGCCAGCTGCACCGCATCCCGGGCCTGGCCGAGCACTTCCTCTACTCGAACGACGACATGTTCTTCGGTCGTCCGGTCGGGCCGGAGCTCTTCTTCTCCCCGGGCGGCGTGACCAAGTTCATCGAGGCGTCGACCCGGATCGGGCTGGGCGAGAACGACCCGACCCGCAGCGGATTCGAGAATGCGGCGCGCGTCAACCGCGCCCTGTTGCACGAGCGTTTCGGCAAGGTCACCACCCGCCACCTCGAGCACACAGCGGCCCCCATGCGGAAGAGCGTCATGCGCCAGCTCGAGGCCGAGTTCCCAGAGGACTTCGCCCGCACGGCCGCGAGCCGGTTCCGCTCGGCGACGGACATCTCGGTCACCAACTCGCTGTACCACTACTACGCGCTGATGACCGGTCGCGCGGTCGCCCAGACGCAGGCGAAGTCCCTCTACGTGGAGACGACCCTGCGGGTGGCGCTCCGCCAGATGAACCGCCTGCGCAAACGCCGCGACCACGACATGTTCTGCCTGAACGACGGAAGCTTCCCGGAAATCTCGGACGAGGTGCGCGTGGCAGCGGTGACCGGGTTCCTTGAACTGTACTTCCCGATCGCGGCCCCCTGGGAGAACGAAAGCCGGGTGAGCGGCGAATCCGTTATCGCAGGACCGGGATCGGTGTGGTCATCGGCGGTTCACGGAACACTGGCAGAGTACCCGCGGGAGTGAACGTCACGTTGGAGGCGGCGAGCCGCCGGGCACTCTCGGCGGCATCGATGTAGTCCAGCGTGGGGTAGCTGCCGAGCGGCACGACCGAGTGCAGCACCGTGTCCTGATACACGTGCACGAGGTTGAACGCGCGGGCGCCGTCGCGGCCCCGGGTGCCGCCGACGGGCACGTTGAGGTCCTGCGTGTAGCAGGTGGCCGACGCGACCGACACCGGAATGCCGGCGAAGGTCGCGGTTGACGAATAGTGCAGGTGTCCGGCGATGATGCTGCGAACATCCGAGCCGCGCACAACCCTGGCCAGGGCGCTTTGATCGCGCAACTCCACCGTCGCCGCAAGGTCGAGCATGCTCGGCACCGGCGGGTGGTGCATGGCGAGGATCGTGCCGTCGGGCGCGGGCATGCGGAGTTGTGTCGCCAGCCAGCCGAGGCTCTCCGCAGAGATCTCCCCGTGGTGATGACCGGGCACCGAGGTGTCCAGGGTGATCACGCGCAGTCCGTTCACATTGTGCACGCGATTGATCGGATTCGACGTGGGTAGCTCGTCGAGCAGGTTGGCTCGGAACGACGCACGGTCGTCGTGGTTGCCCATCACCCAGATGACCTGTGAGCCCAGGCGTTCCGCCGCGGGCTCGACGATTCGACGCAGCCGATCGTAGGCATCCGGCTCGCCCTTGTCGGCCAGGTCGCCGGTGACGACGATCGCCTCAGGTCGACCGCCGGATGCCTCAACGTCGTCGAAGAGCCGGGCGAGGTGCGCCGCACTGTCCACGCTGCCGTAGAGGCGATTGCCTCCGGCGAGCAGGTGCGTGTCGCTGAGGTGGAGCAGGAAATGTTCCGGCCTGGGGTGCTCGGCCGTTCGAATGTTCACTGAGCTTCCATTCGTTCGGAAGTACGCACTCTGCGACGGCGCACTAACGGTACTGCCTCTATTGGAGCAGAAGAACATGAACAGGAGGTAACCGGCGCGCCCCCAGAAGAGAGGACAGAAAAGATGCGGCGACGGATCCGGCGCGTGATTCCGGCGCGGAGATCCCCGTGATTCCGGCGCGAAAACAGGGGGCCCGGAGTGCTCCCCGGACCCCGTGTGGCCTGCTGGACCGGCGTTCGTACTACGAGCCGCTGGTCTGGCGCTCGCCTCCCTCTTTCGCGGTCAGCCGGTCTTCGTTCGAGCTCTGCACCTGGATCTTGCGCGGCATGGCCGAAGCGCTCACCGGCCCCGCTCATCGTTTCAGGACGTGACGGTTGCTCGCCACGGTTTGCTACGGGTGGGTCAGCCCGCCGGCCGTGCCCGGCAGCGGATGCCTGCCGTCTTCACCCTCGTAGGGCTCGGCTGGCTCGTGCGTCGCCTCGGCGGCGCGCCGACGTTCCGCCTCGAAGTCGCCCTCGAGCCCGGTGAACCCGTAACTCTCCGCGCCGGGCTTCGGCGACTTCTTCCGGAACGAGTTCTTGCCGGGCTCTGCGCGGGCTGCGCCTGCGCCGGTTGAATCGGCGCTGACACCAGCGCTGCGCTTGTCAGCGCTGGTGTCAGCGCTGGTTGAGTCTTCGCTGCCGGTCCTCCGGTCGCGTCGCCACGGGAACATGCTTTCACGGTACGCCGCCCTGCGGTGAAATCAAGCGGTGATCGCTGACCGCGAACGGTGAAACGAGAGGACTCCTCGCCCCGGCTAGTTTGCGGTGAGCGAGACCGTCACCGGCGTCGGGTTCGTGAAGATGTCGAGCACGGGGCAGTGCGCGTCCACTGCGGAGTGCAGCTCCGCGTAGCGCTCGTCCGACTCCGGGCCGGTCACCCGCACATCGAGGCGCACGGCGGAGAATCCGGGACGCACGGCGTCGTCGAGGCCGAACAGGCCATGCGCGTCGAGGTCACCCTCGGCCGTGGCCGAGATGGAGTCCACGCGGATGCCGAGGTTCTGCGCGTACAGGCGGTACACCACGATCTGGCACGAGATGAGTGCGCCCAGCGCGTACTCCACGGGGCTGGCAGCGATATCGTCGCCGGCCAGGGCGGCAGGCTCGTCGACGAAGAAGACCTGCCGGCCGGCGGTGATCCGGCTGGCAACGGAACCTTCGCCTTCTCCCTTGACCGTGTAGGAGAGCTGGGCGCTCCGGGCGTCGGCGCCGATCCGGTCCGCCCAGGCGGTGCCGGCGGAGACAAGGCGAGCGGCGCGCTCGTCGGCGGAAATGGAACGGGAGGATTCGATAATCACGGGAGGCTTCTTCCTGGAGAGTGTGGGGCGGGAACTTCAGAGTACGAACCATTGCGGCCTCCGCCCCGCCCCGCGTTCACACGCCGTAACGCTGCGGGTCACACGCCGTAACGCTGCGGGTCACACGGCGTAACGCTGCGGGTCACGCGGCGTAACCGGCCCCCCGCCCCCGGCTCCCTGCGCGCCCCCTCCGGCGCCCGTGCGCAGGCGCCCGTGCGCCGGCACCCTTGCGCCGGCTGAGGATCGGCGTAGCTTGTGTTGGACATCGGACGCAAGTCAGATCAGAGGGACCCCGGAGGCTGTTTCAGTTGCCGGGGTCCCTCGCTACGTGCCCGAGCCGCGGCGGATTCAGGAGGAACCGGCCTGGCTGTGCAAAGGTGGACCGTGCGCACCCGATCCAACCCCGTCCGTTTCTTCGGCGGAGCGCTTCTGTCGACCGCCGTGTTCGTGCTGCTCTACCTGTTCTTCGTGCAGACGCACACCGGGCAGGCGGTCGACCAGCTCGCCTACGATGGCGCGGAATTCGGGCGTCGGAGCGTGACCCCGTTCACGCAGGGAATCCTCGACTGGCTGCCGATCGCCTCGGCCGTGGTCGGACTGTTGCTGACGATCATCGTCGCGTTGATCCGTCGCCACCTGAAGACGTTCGTCGTGGCGGTCGGTGTTGCCGCCGCCGCGATCGCGACGACGCAGTTGCTCAAGTACGGCATCCTGTCGCGTCCCGACCTCGGCGTCGAGGGGTACGCCGGCAATTCATTCCCCTCCGGGCATACGACCGTCGCCGCGGCATCCGCCCTGGCGCTATTCCTGGTGGCCAGCCCCCGGACACGCTCGCGGGTGGGCGTCTGGGGCACCGTCTTCGCCGTGCTCGCGGGTCTGTCTACCCTGGCCGACCAGTGGCACCGCCCCAGCGACGTGATCGCCGCGCTGCTCGTGGTCGCTTTCTGGGGGTGCGTGGGCGGGGCCGTTCTCTCGTTCAGCCGCGCGGTTGCAGACCTGCCGCCGCACGACTCCCCGAGCCGGCAGTGGTGGATCGCGATTCCCTTCGCGGTGATCTCGGGGGCGGCGCTGGTCGTCACCCTCCTCGATACGTCCGGCGGGGCATCCGGTGCCCTGATCGCCTACATCGGCGGCCTCACGGCGATCGCCGCCTCCGGCTTCCTTATCGCGCTCACGGCCACCCGCCTCTTCGACCCGCTGCCCTGACCGGCCACCTCCCGTTGAGATGCGGACAAAGCACCTTCGACGTGAGATTGACGGTACTTTTTCCGCAACTCAACCCGAAACTGGCCCGTGGGGCGGGTGCGTGTCACACTGGGGCATGGCCGTCACGCTCAGAGCGATCCAGACCGTTGTCCCGCCGACCATCCTGATCCAGGACGAGGTGCGGGATGTCTTCGCAGCCCAGCCCGACCTCAGCCGTCTCGCCCAGCGGCTGGTGTCGACATCCTTCAACCTGTCGGGAATCGAGAAACGGCACACCGTGATCGAGGAGCTGACCCTCGACGGGGACGCGGCCGATCCGCGGTTCTTCGACTCGGTGACCCAGCGGCTGCTGGTGCCGAGCACGAAGGTGCGCAACGAGCTGTACATCACCGAGGCCACGAAGCTCTTCGTCGAGGCAGGCCGACGCGCCGTCGACGCCTGCCCGGGTATCGAGGCCGCGGATGTCACGCACGTCGTCACCGTGTCCTGCACGGGTTTCTACGCGCCGGGTCCTGACTACATGCTCGTGCGGGAGCTCGGCCTCAGCCCCGCCACGCAGCGCTACCACCTCGGCTTCATGGGCTGCTACGCCTCGATGCCGGCGCTCCGCACCGCCAAACAGTTCGTCCTGGCCGACCCCGACGCCGTCGTGCTCGTGGTCAGCGCCGAGCTGTGCTCGCTGCACCTGCGCAGCTCCAACGACCCGGACACGATCGTGGCCTCCTCCCTGTTCGCGGATGGCGCCGCCGCCGGCATCGTGAGCAGCCGCGCCCTGGCGCCGGGCGAGGTCGCGCTGAACCTCGACCGCTTCGAAACCGTGATCACCCCGGTCGGCGAAGGGGACATGGCCTGGAAGATCGGCGACGAGGGCTTTGAGATGGTGCTCAGCTCCTATGTGCCGCACATCATCGACGAGCACATCGAGGGCGCGCTCGCGCCGCTGTTCGACGGTGACGAGACCCTGGCCGGACTGCTGCCGGTCGAGGAGGCGGAAGAGGCCGCGGAGATCGAGGTCCTGGCCGACGTGCTCTCCCAGGTGCTCGCCGAGTCGCTGGTCTCGTCGGGTGCCGGGGCCGGTGCCGGGGCTGCGGCGGTGGGCGCGGGGTCAGGCCCGGGCGCGGGGCCGGGCGCGGGTGCGCCGGCGGACACCCTCAGCACGGCCATCGCGCATTGGGCGATCCACCCGGGCGGGCGAAGCATCCTGGACAAGACAGAGGCCAAGCTGGGGCTCACCGAAGCCCAGCTCGTGCCGTCGCGGGAGACCCTGCGCCAGTACGGAAACATGAGCAGCACCACGATCCTCTTCGTGATGAAGGCCATCATGGACGCCCCGACGACCGAGGACGGACAGCGTGTCTGTGCCATGGCCTTCGGGCCGGGGCTGACCGTCGAGTCCGGCCTGATGACCGTCGCCGTCGGCTAGGGCATGGGCCTGTCCGCGCCGCACGTGCCCGCGCGGCGTGCGCGCTCGCTGCGCGTGCGCGCGAGCGACGCCGTCGAAATCATGGACGACCCCGGGTGCGACCCCGAACGGCTCGCCCGCACCTACGCCGACTTCCGGATCGTGAACGCGTTCGTGTCGGGCTGGCGGGGAATGTACCGGCGCGACATCCGCCCGGCGTTGTCCCGCACCCGTCCGCGAACTCTGCTCGACATCGGCTCCGGCGGCGGGGACGTGGCGCGGGCGCTCGCCCGGTGGGCCGCGCGCGACGGGCTGCAGTTGCGGGTCACCGCGATCGACCCGGATGCCCGCGCCCACGCGTACGCGACCGCCCGCCCGCCGCTGCCCGGGCTGTCGTTCCGGCGGGCGCTGAGCTCCGAGCTGGTCGCAGAGGGGGCCCGTTTCGACTTCGTGGTGTCCAACCATGTGCTGCACCACCTGGGCGCGGCGGAGCTCGGCGGGCTGCTGGTCGACTCCGAGCGGCTGTGCGCCGGGCGGGTGCTGCACAGCGACATCGAGCGGAGCCGATCGGCCTACCTCGGCTTCGGGCTGGCGACCTGGCCGTTCTTCCGCGGCTCGTTCATTCGCGCCGACGGGCTCACCTCGATCCGTCGCAGCTTCACGGCCGCGGAGCTGCGGAGCGTGCTCCCCGCCGGGTGGCGGGTGACGCGGGAACTCCCGTCGCGGCTTGTGCTGCACTGGGAGGCGCCGGTGTCGCGCTCGTCCGGCGCGTCGGGTTCGCGTGCGGGATCGGGGTCGCAGTCATCGAGTTCGACGGTTCCGGTCGAGATTGACGGGCGCGCCGGGCAAACTCGACCGGAACGCTCAAGCTCGGCGACAGGGTCGGGGCCCGCGCATGCGTGACGTCGTCATCGTCGGCGGGGGGCCCGTCGGCATCCTGCTCGGCTGTCTGCTCGCGGTGCGCGGGGTCGACGTCGAGGTGCTGGAGCAGCGCCGGCAGCCGTCGATGCGCTCGCGGGCGATCGGCATCCACCCGCCGTCGCTCGGGGCGCTGGAGCAGATCGGCGTCGCCGACGACCTGATCGCGCGGGCCGTGCGGATCCGCGGCGGCGTCGTGAGCTGCGACGGGCGCACGCTCGGACGGCTCTCCTTCGCGGAGGCCGCGGCGCGGTATCCGTTCGTCGTCGCCCTTCCCCAGTATGAGACCGAGGCCCTGCTCCGCGCCAGGTTCGAGCAGCTTCGGCCCGGCGGGCTGCGCCCCGGCGTCACAGTGCTGGGGGTGCGCGACGTCGGAGACCACGTTGAGGTCACGGCACGGGGTCGGGGCTCGGTCTGCGCCCGATACGTGGTCGGCGCCGACGGCGCACGGAGCGTCGTGCGGGACGCACTCCACATCGGCTGGACCTCGCACGGCGGCGGCGAAACCTACCTGATGGGTGACTTCGCCGAACCCGCCGAACCCGGCGAGGGCGGCGCGGGCGCGGGCAACGCGGGTGTGCGCGGCGAGGGCGCCGCCGGTGCAGCCTCGGGCGGCGCGGGTTCTTCGGGCGAGGCCGGCTCG